>CAKRVU010000058.1 GCA_934408835.1 uncultured Oscillospiraceae bacterium
GGCGAGAAGGGCGCAATATCCGTGCGATTGAAACGCTGACCGGTGTTGATTTGATTATTGACGATACCCCTGAAACCATTACCCTTTCTTGTTTTGACCCTGTTCGTCGCGAAATTGCACGCCTTACCTTGGAGCGTCTAATCTCCGATGGACGAATCCACCCGGCAAGAATCGAAGAAACGATAGAGCGATGTCGCCGCGAGGTGGACAACACCATCAAAGTCGCAGGGGCAAACGCTGTGATAGAAACCAATGTACGCGGGATTAATCACGAGCTGGTTCGCTTGATCGGTCGTTTAAAATTTCGTACAAGCTATGGTCAAAACGTGTTAAGCCACAGCGTCGAAACGGCGCAACTTTGCGGAATGCTTGCTGGTGAGCTGCACCTCGATGTGAACACTGCCAAACGGGCCGGTCTTTTGCACGATATCGGCAAAGCGCTCAATCACGAAATTGAGGGTTCGCATGTGCAGATTGGCGTAGAAGTTTGCAAAAAATACAAAGAGCCTCAACCGGTTATCCACGCGATTGAAGCTCATCACAACGATATAGAACCCCAGACCCTCCTCGCTTGTATTGTGCAGGCAGCTGACGCCATTTCGGCTGCACGCCCCGGGGCGCGTCGGGAGAATCTGGAAAATTACATCAAACGGCTGGAGCAGCTGGAGGAAATCGCTAATTCTTTCCAAGGTGTTGAGAACTCTTACGCCATTCAGGCCGGTCGCGAAATTCGGATTATGATTAAACCGGACGTTATCCGCGATGAAAAAATGCCGCTTGTCGCGCGCGAAATCGTCAAACGGATTGAACAGGAACTAAGCTATCCGGGTCAGGTCAAGGTGCACTTGATTCGAGAAAGTCGAACAATCGACTTTGCAAAATAATCTTGCAAACAGTTCCGATTACCGATTGAAACACATCCAAAAGCTGTCACACCGGAAGGTGCGGCGGCTTTTTTGTTGTTTTATGAATGCCTAACGATCTGCTAATAACCCCCTTTTCGGCTACAAATTGGCGGTGGTATCCAGTCCTTTACGTCTCTCTTTGTGTAGCCCCTTTTCGTTGGCATGCAAATTGCAATTTCCTCGGTTGTTGTTGATTGCCATCAACTGCACGTCGGCAATGCTACAAGTCATGACCTCATATCTATTGGAGTAAACGCGAATCTGTAATCGTGATTTTTTCGAAAAAGCACAGGCTTCCGTATTCTTTTTCAAAAATGATTCAGCAAAGATTTATTGCTTTTTCTAGGATTGCAATGGGATGTATAAAGGTGGTGAGCAAAAAGTCCTGTGATACAGTTCAGTTACCAAACCAACGGACAAGATTTTTTTATTCGTTATGAACACTGTAACACAAATGATGTTGTACCGTGGTGGGAAAGACAGGACAGAGCGCGGTGACAAGTCTCGTTACCTGCAAGTTCCGGAACGGAAGGGCAATTTACTCAGACGTCATAATATCAAGAACAACAGCGTCCGTCTGTTTCATTCCTTCCCCTTCCAGGCGCGACACCGCCCGAAGCGTCTGATTGATGGTATCTTTAATGATTCCGTCTCCTCCGTGAAAAGCCAGTCCTTGCATCGCAAGCTTGTGCCCTAAAATCGCGGCGTCAAGAGAAGCGGCAATTTTGGCAGCGCAGGAAGATTTTGCGCCGTCGCAGATGATACCAGAAACGTTGCCGAGAAGATTGATGACAGCGTCGGCTATTTGCTGCAAACTGCCGCCGGCAAGATAGGTAAACGCAGCGGCAGTACCACAGGAAGCACTGACCGCACCGCAAAAAGCAGAAAGTCGGCTCATACTGGATTTGATCATAACCGCAACCAAATTGCTGATTAACAAGCCGCGTATCAATCGCTCTTTCGGAATCTGTTTTTCCTGGGCATAAACAATCACCGGAACCGATGCGGTAATCCCTTGGTTTCCGCTTCCCGAATTGACCACGACCGGCACGCTGCAACCACCCATCCGCGCATCCGAACCAGCCGCGGCCATCGCCTTCGCCTTTGTAAACAGGTCGGTTGCGTCCAAAGAAATGGTCTTTCCAACGCGAGCGCCCCAGTTATGGGCAATTCCCTCATTGGCAATGGCTAGATTCAGATCGATTTGACGCTCGATTAACTCGCTGACACGTGAAAGCTCCACTTCATTAGCAAATCTCACAATGTCCGGCAATGCTAAAACACTGTGATCAGTCAGCGACTCGTTAAAATTGGACTCACTGCACTTACTCTCAAACAAAATTTCGCCGTTCTTCTCAATTTTGGTAATATTGGTATGAACATGCAGGATCGTGATAGATACATAATGATCGCCCTTATAAACAGTAAGCTCTACCTTCAAACTCGCCTTGGTGTTGCAGACATGAACCGAACAGAATTTTTTGTTGTATAATTCGCGCACCTTCGCACGGTCTTCATCGGTAGCTTCTTTAATAACCTCGAGTTTTTTGGATGGATCCCCGCAAACAACTCCCATCAAAGCGCTCATTTCAATTCCGTGTAACCCGCCAGAATTGGGAACAACCACCGACTTCACGTTCTTAATAATATTTCCGCTTGCATTGACATTCATCCGCTCTGGAAATTCGCCGAGATACTCCCGCGCAACAGCAGCAGCATAGGCGATCGCGATCGGTTCAGTGCACCCAAAAGCGACAACAAGCTCTTCATTTAAAATTGAGAGATACGTATCAAATAATTCCTGCTTTTCCATTCCGTAAATACTCCTTTATGATTCCTTTTCCTCAGGGCAGTCAGAGCGCTGTACTAAAGAATCCCTTTTCTGATTCCGAAGGAGGAAAAAGAGACCTGCAAGCATGATCATAACAAATACAATCAGATACCAGACAACGGTAATGCCGTGTGCCGCAACACCTGCAAAGACCATAAAACAACAGGCGCCGATAGCCACCACAGGCACAAAATAACGTTTGAATACCGAAAGCTTTTTTTCCCGCTTGATGATCATCAAAAAAATGGGAATATAAGCGGCGTAAACAGTGACAATTGGCAGCTCCGTGATATCAAACCAGTAATTTCCGAACCAGCAAGGGTCAGCCAGCTGACTGGCATAAAAATACAATAACCACAAGCTACAGATGAGCAAAGCGATAATAGAGGAATTGACCGGGGTGCCAGTCTTATCGTCCACTTCTCCAAACACTTCCGGGGCAGGTCCCATCTTTCGGGCGGCAATCGAGTACATGCCGCGGGAACATCCCAGCATCATCCCGTTGAGGGCGCCCAAACAGGAGATAATGATAAAGACAATCAAAATGGTGCCGAAGCTTTTGGAAAACAACGTTTCAAAAGCCAGTATGACGCCATTGTCGCCATTTTCCATCAACGTCTGACTGCTGACACTTCCGGCAAGACCGATATAATAGAGAATATACACAACGGCAACCAGTGCGGTGCCAAAAATCAGCGCCCTTGGCAGATTCTTCTTGGCGTCTTTCAGCTCGGCGTTGATACTGGTTGCAATAATCCATCCTTCATAGGCAAACGCCGTTGCAACAACAGCGGCGAACAGACCGCTCCCGGTATCCACATTTGTCACCACAGTCGTCATATTTTCAACCGTTATTCCATTGAATAATCCGACGATGGTACCGACAATGGCCATTAACAGAAGCGGCACCAGCTTGATGATGGTAGTAGAAACCTGGATTTTACCGGCAAGAATAGGCGCCAGCGCATTGATGGCAAAGCTGAAAATCAAAAAAACAGCTGTCAGCGTCAACGCGGCGGCGCTGTCTCCGGGCAACCCGAATAATGAACAAGCATATTTTGCGCCCAACCAAGCAACGGGAACGCACATACACGGATAAAAAATAGTTGTTAAAAACCAGCCCATCATGTAACCGTATTTGGGTCCCAACGCAGCTTCTGCATAAGCGATTAAACCGTTTACTTTTTCATATTTATTGGCAAGAATGGAAAAGGTATAAGCACAGACGATCATAATCAGTCCGCCGATCGCCCATGCCAGGATCCCAAGCGGGAGATTGCCGCCGGTTGCGAGAAGCACCTTTGTCGCTTTAAAAAAGACGCCGCTGCCGATGACAATCCCGACCACCATAGCGATTGCGGTAATCAGCCCATATTTCTTTTTCAGTTCATTTCCCATTGATTCAAACCCCACTTCCAAGAACACAGCAAGCGCCGATGCTCTTGTAACAATATAAACGGACGACTCTTCCCAATTAAAATGCCGTCCTGTTCCCCGTTGCTCAAACCGGTTTTTCATTCCGCATCTAAAATATTGATTTAAATTTTATGATATCGCACTTTTGGAAGAATGTCAACCATAAAAAGGGAATTTTGCACGCCTATCTCGTAAAAATAGTATCATGGAATTCTAGAGATAAGATAGATGAAGGATAATGAGAGAACAGATATATGAACAAAGGATCCCCGGCATGAAAGTTATGTAAAACACCCATTGACAGATATACTGCTCATCATTAGTGGTGCGGTACTATAAAAGTGAAATGCGGAAGCACGAGGGCAACACAGCAGGGAGACCAGTTATTCTATTTCTGGTCGTTATATATCAGCAAAGGATCTGTTGACATTTGCTAGAAAGTATTGGAAAATTAAGTTTGCATACTGGATGCTGGACGTTTCTTTTCGGAAAATGATTGCCGTTTCTTGAGTAAAAATGCACATAAGGCCAGGAATGCTTTCTAAGAAATTTGCTCTTGCTGTCCATAAAAATTTCACCACCGCATCTACTAAAGAAGTTTTTCATCAAGGCAAGTATGCTCTCTAATCTTTTGGATGCCAGCCGTTTGTTTGACCTCCTTGATTTTTTATGAGACAGGAGTGATTGGAAAAAGGAGGAGTGTTGATTTTTTTTTAGAAGTGTTGTATAATAACGAAGTCAGAGAATAAAAGTATATTACCTTCAGTTTTTCATAAAGGAGTAGATGATATATGTATCGCATTGTTCGAAAAAAGCAGCTGAATCCAACAGTAACCCTGATGGACATTGAAGCGCCTCTTGTAGCGAAAAAAGCTGAACCGGGTCAGTTTATTATTTTGCGCGTGGACGATCAGGGGGAGCGGATTCCGCTGACAATCGCCGATTACCAGCGCGACGCCGGGATTGTCACCATTATATTCCAGATTGTTGGTGGGACAACGGAAAAATTGAATCATCTGAATGAGGGAGACTTCATTCATGATTTTGTCGGACCGCTTGGGACGCCGTCTCATTTGGACGGACTGAAAAAGGTAGCTGTGGTCGGCGGCGGCGTTGGCTGCGCTATTGCCTATCCGATAGCGAAAAAGCTGCATGAGTTGGGCGCTCAAGTGCATTCTATCGTTGGTTTTCGCAATCGCGACTTGGTGATATTGGAGGATGAGTTTGCGGCGGTCAGCGATATGACGCAGGTGATGACCGATGATGGTTCGTATGGGCGCAAAGGATTGGTGACAGACGCTTTGCGCGAGCTGATACAATCGGGGCAGCAGTATGATGAGGTGATTGCAATCGGTCCGTTGATTATGATGAAATTTGTCTGTCGTCTTACGCAGGAGTTTCACATTAAAACAATGGTATCAATGAACCCGATTATGATTGACGGTACCGGAATGTGCGGCGGCTGCCGCTTGACGGTGGGCGGCGAAACGAAGTTTGCCTGTGTGGACGGTCCTGATTTCGATGGGCATTTGGTGGACTTTGACGAAGCCATCGAGCGTTCTTCCATGTATCGTGATTTTGAAAGAAGAGAGCATGACAAGGTTTGCAATTTATTCAAAGGAGTAGAGTCGTAATGCCAAACATGAGTTTGAAAAAAAATGAAATGCCGGTACAGCCTCCGTTAGAGCGCAATCATACTTTTAAGGAGGTTGCTCTTGGCTACACTGAGGAGCAGGCGTTGGACGAGGCGGCGCGCTGTCTGAATTGTAAGAACAAGCCTTGTGTGGGCAAGTGTCCGGTTGCCATTGATATTCCGGTCTTCATTCAAAAAATTGTTGCAAAGGATTATGAGGGGGCATATCAGATTATTAGCCGCTCTAGTTCACTGCCGGCCGTTTGCGGTCGTGTTTGCCCACAAGAAACGCAGTGTGAAAGCAAGTGCGTTCGTGGAATCAAAGGGGAGCCGGTTGCCATCGGTCGATTGGAGCGTTTTGTAGCCGACTGGCACAATGCGCATGCGAGCGGCAACTTGGAAAAACCGGTTCCTAACGGACGAAAGGTTGCGGTAATCGGTGCAGGACCGTCGGGCCTAACCTGTGCCGGCGATTTGGCAAAGCAGGGCTATCAGGTGACTGTATTTGAAGCGTTACATCTTGCCGGCGGTGTTTTGGTTTATGGGATTCCCGAATTCCGGTTGCCAAAATCCATTGTCCAGAGGGAGATAGACTCTTTGAAAGAACTGGGCGTTGAAATTCAAACCAACATGGTGATAGGGCGGAGCCTGACCATTGACGAGCTATTTGAACAGGGATATCAAGCTGTCTTTATCGGTTCCGGCGCCGGGTTGCCGCGTTTCATGAATATTCCGGGCGAAAATCTGAAGGGCGTATATTCGGCCAACGAGTTTTTGACCCGTACCAATTTAATGAAGGCTTATTTGGATGATTCGGATACGCCGATTCAAAAGGCTAGACGCGTTGCCGTTGTTGGGGGCGGCAATGTCGCAATGGACGCCGCGCGCTGCGCTAAGCGGCTGGGTGCGGAGGAAGTTTCCATCGTTTACCGGCGCTCAGAGGAAGAAATGCCTGCCCGCGCCGAGGAAGTTGAACATGCCAAGGAAGAGGGAATCATCTTTCGCGTGCTTACCAATCCTATCGAGATTGTTGGGGACGAACACCAATTTGTTTCGGGTCTGAAATGTGTGGAAATGGAACTGGGAGAGCCGGACGCTTCAGGGCGTCGGAGACCGCTGGTGAAGGAAGGGTCTGAATTTTTGTTGGATGTAGATTGCGTGATTATGTCTATTGGCACCTCGCCTAATCCGCTGATTCGGAACACAACGCCGGGGTTAAAGACCCAAACATGGGGCGGCTTGATTGTGCAGGAGGATACCGGTTTGACGTCGCGCGATGGAGTTTATGCGGGCGGTGACGCTGTCACAGGCGCCGCGACTGTTATCTTGGCTATGGGAGCCGGGAAGACCGCTGCAAAAGCCATACATGATTACCTTCAGGAACACTGAGAAAATTAAAAGATATTCGAATCCGTTTGATACAATTCATATAAAAAGAAAAGGCTGTCGCATTCCATTGGAGCGACAGCTTTTTTGTTGTTGTATAAAGAAAACCACTTGCTAGACGAGTGGTTCGGTGGAAGACGAAAGCCGATAATGTAGAAAAAGAAACTCCTTTTGGTGTAGAATAAGGTTGCGGCTTGACAACTGCAAAAAACACC
>CAKRVU010000059.1 GCA_934408835.1 uncultured Oscillospiraceae bacterium
CCAAATGCCGGAACAGCCCTCGGTATAGACGGCGGAAGAAACCTGCTGCGTGTATTCCCGAATCCTTCCCCGTCTGACTTCCTTGATCTCCCTGACAACGTCAAGATCAATTCCGTTTTTATCATAAATATATCCGTTTGAATCGGACAAAGCTACAACTGTAGCACCCAGCTCAGACGCCTTTTTTGCGGCGTAAATCGCCACGTTGCCCGACCCGGAAATGACTACCGATTTTCCGTTTAATGTGGTGTTTTTGAAGTGCTCAAGCATTTCCTGAAGATAATAAATCAGCCCATATCCGGTCGCCTCCGTGCGGAACAGAGAACCGCCAAACGGAATCCCTTTTCCGGTCAAAACGCCGCTAAAGGAATTGGAGAGCTTTTTATACTGCCCGAACAAAAAGCCGATTTCCCGGCCGCCAACGCCAATATCCCCAGCAGGAACGTCGGTGTCCGGTCCGATGTGCCGGAATAACTCGGACATAAAGCTTTGGCAAAAACGCATGATTTCTCCATCCGATTTGCCTTTGGGGTCAAAGTCGCTTCCGCCTTTCCCGCCGCCCATCGGCAAGGTTGTCAGGGCGTTTTTAAAAATCTGTTCAAACCCTAAAAATTTAATAATAGAGGCGTTGACAGACGGATGGAAACGAAGTCCGCCTTTATAAGGACCAATCGCAGAATTAAATTGAACGCGAAAACCGCGATTGACCTGCGTTTTGCCGCAATCGTCAACCCACGGCACCCGGAATTGCACAAAACGCTCCGGCTCCGTGAGACGCTCTAAAATGCCCAGCTCTTCGATTTCGGGGTGTTTGGAAACGACCGGCTGCAAAGAGACGAGCACCTCGGCAACCGCTTGAAGAAATTCTGGTTCACAAGAGTTCCGCCGCTCTACCAACTGGTATACTTTTGACAAATATTCGCTTTGAAATTGCATAAAACAATCCCCTTTCCTTCAATATACCCTTATATTATATAGAAATTAAATGAAAATTGCAAGAAATAAAGGTCAAAAAATCAAAAAAGAAGGCGATTTCCAAAAAAATAATCAAAATTCTCTTTTCAGGTTTTACTTATTTGTATCAAACGGTACCTTTTGGTTTCATTTTTGAACCGCCGCTGTTTGTAATCAAAACAGCCCGTTACACAACGCGCCCTGCCCTTGTCCTCATTTTTTTCACAGGAGCTGCACCTTGCCGACAAAAAAGCGCTTGACATTTTTTTGGAATGGATTATAATATGTTTAGCCAATCTAATAGATAGGTAAATAACTATTTTGAAAGAAGAGTCGATTTGTGGAAGATCAGGAAATGAAACACTGCCAGATGTTGCTGCGCGGTCTGATACGCCGATATATCAACTACCATATGTCAAAAGGAATCGAAATTGGAGTCTACCCGGGTCAGGCCGTCATGCTGCAAGTGTTGAGCAAAATGGAAGGCTGTAATCAACGCCGGCTTTCCGAGCTGCTCGACGTCAAAACACCAACGATTACCGTCAACCTCCGGCGGATGGAGAACGCCGGATTGGTGTACAAGACCGTGGAGGAATCGGACAGACGGTTAAACCACGTTTATTTGACGCCGCTCGGTCGTGAAAAGGCGGAAAAAATCAATGCTCTGTTTGAAGAAGAGGGTAAATTCCTGTTCAAGGATTATACCCTGGACGAGCTGAAGCAAATCGAAGGTTTGTTGACGCAGCTATATGAAAAACTGGAACAAAAGTCCCCGAAGCAGAAAAAGGTTGGGGAGAAAGGGGTGGATGAATGTTAAAGTTGTTGAAATACCTAAAGCGATCGGTGATTCCGATTCTCATCATTGTCCTGCTTTTGGTCTTTCAGGCAATGTGCGATTTGGCACTGCCCGATTACACATCGGATATTGTAAATGTCGGAATCCAGCAAGGCGGCGTAGAGGACGCGGTTCCAACTGTAATCCGGCAAAGCAGCCTGACGGAATTGGAAGAATTGATATTGCCGGAAGATCTCCCAGTCGTGGAGGAAAGCTATAGCCTGGTGAGCCGGGAAGATTTGTCCGAACAGGAATATCAAAAGGATGTCAAAAAATATCCGGCGCTGGAAAACGAACCTCTCTATCTGCTCAACGATTCAGTTTCCAGCCAGACAAGAAGCGATCTGAATCGAATTTTTGGGGACGCCTTTTTGACAGAGACCGTACTCAATTCGGACAATCCGACCGTTACAGCAGCAAAACAGCAAATTATATCCGGCTTACCGGTACAACAGCAAGCGGAAGCAAAGAGCCTCTCTCTCAACGAGTTGATTCTCTCTATTCCTAAGGAAAGCCGCGTCAAATTTCAGCAGTCGATCAACCGACAGATCGAAGAATATGGGGATATGGCAATCACTCAGCTCGCCGCGCCGATGGTGCTGTCAGAATACCAGGCCATCGGAATGGACGTTGATATCATGCAAATGCACTATCTTCTGATTGCCGGAGTGCAGATGTTACTGATAGCCCTGTGCAGCGTGACGGCTGTCGTTCTGGTGACGCTGCTCGCTTCTCGCGTGGCCGCTTCCTTCGGTCAGGAACTCCGAAGCCGAACCTTTCGTCAAGTGCTTCAGTTTTCCGGAAAGGAGATGGATCAATTCTCCACCGCCTCGCTGATTACTCGGAGCACCAACGACGTGCAACAGATTCAGCTGCTCATGCCAATGCTGCTGCGAATCGTCTTTTATGCGCCGATTATCGCAATCGGCGGTATCATCAAGGTGATGTCGACTCAAACCTCTCTGCTGTGGGTAATCGCCCTAGCCGTTCTCGCTATCTTTTCGGTGGTGGCAGTCCTCTTCCTCTTCGCGCTCCCCAAATTCAATATCATACAATCGCTGATTGATAAGCTGAATCTGGTCATGCGCGAGATTTTAACAGGACTGCCGGTCATCCGCGCCTTCTCCACCCAAAAACAAGAGCGAAAGCGATTCGATGACGCGAACACCGAGCTGACAAAAATCAATCTGTTTGTCAACCGGATTATGGCTTGCATGATGCCCACCATGATGTTTATTATGAACGCCTCCGCCATTTTGATTGTCTGGGTCGGCGGTCATGGCGTCGACGCCGGAACGATGCAGGTCGGCAATATGATGGCTGTCATCCAGTACTCCATGCAAATTATCATCTCCTTTTTGATGATTTCGATTATTTCCATCATGCTGCCGCGTGCGTCTGTGGCAGCCGATCGAATCGCAGAGGTGCTGAACACGCAAGTTTCTATCCAAGACCCCGAGGACCCGAAGCCGTTTGATGAGAATCAAAAAGGCGTTGTTGCCTTCGAGCACGTTTCCTTCCGCTATCCGGGCGCTGAGGAAAATGTTTTGACCGATATCAACTTTGTCGCGAAACCGGGCGAGACAACCGCGCTAATCGGCAGTACCGGCAGCGGAAAATCAACCCTAATCAATTTAATTCCCCGCTTTTACGATGTCAGCGAAGGTCGCATTTTAGTGGACGGCGCGGACGTGCGCGATGTAACTCTGTATGATTTGCGCGCGCGTCTGGGTTATGTTCCTCAAAAGGGAGTTCTGTTTTCCGGAACCATCGAAGAAAACATCGCTTACGGAAAGGACGGTCTCCCTTCGGAACAGGTGGAAGCCTCAGCCGCGATTGCTCAGGCGACAGAATTTATCGAATCAAAACCGATGAAATATCAATCGGAAGTCGCACAGGGCGGCTCCAATGTGTCCGGCGGTCAGCGTCAGCGTCTCTCAATTGCGCGCGCCATTTCCGGCAGCCCGGAAATCTATATCTTTGACGACAGCTTTTCGGCACTGGACTATAAAACCGATCGAATGCTGCGGAAGGAGCTAAAACAAGCAACCTCTAACGCTACGGTATTGATTGTGGCGCAAAGAATCAGCACCATTATGCATGCGGAAAAAATTCTTGTGATTGATGAAGGTCTGATTGTAGGTCAAGGAACGCACAGCGAACTGCTGAAAACCTGCCCGATCTACCGTGAGATCGCCGAATCGCAGCTTTCAAAGGAGGAACTCGAACATGCCTAGTATGAAACCAATGGGCGGAGGCCTCCGTCATGGAAACGGCGGCTCCACCGCCGATACCAATTATGAAAACCAGGATATGAAGGGAACGATGAAAAAACTACTGTCCTGTCTGGGACGGTACAAAATCGGCATGATTATCGTCATGGTTCTCGCAATCGGCAGCACCATTTTTATGATTATCGGTCCTTATATCCTGGGAAATGCTACAACAGAACTGTTTAACGGAATCGTCAGCAAATATTCCGGCGGCTCCGGCATCAACTTTGGAAAGATCGGCGAAATTTTAATCTCGCTGCTAATCCTGTATCTTGTAAGTACGGCATTTTCGTTTTTGCAGGGATATGTCATGAGCGGAATCGCGCAGAAACTTTGCTACCGCCTGCGAAACCAGATTTCAGAAAAAATGCATAAACTGCCGATGAAATTCTTTGACTCAAAGACGCACGGAGAAGTGCTTTCCATTGTCAGTAACGACATTGATACTCTGGGACAAAGCTTAAACCAGAGTCTAACCCAGGTCATCACGGCAATTGTCACGTTAATCGGGATTGTCGTCATGATGTTTACCATCAGCTGGATTTTAACCTTAATTGCCCTGATACTGCTCCCCATCTCCTTTTGCTTTGTGGCCGTTGTGGTCAAAAAATCGCAGAAATATTTTAATGAGCAACAGGACTTTTTGGGACATGTCAACGGCGAGGTAGAGGAAACCTACAGCGGTCAACAGGTAATCAAGGTATTCAATAACCAAGAGCATGTCAAAAACCGATTTGAATCGCTCAATCAAACCCTCTTTTCTTCCGCCTGGAAATCCCAGTTTCTGTCAGGAATGATGATGCCGGTCATGCAGTTTATCAGCAATATTGGCTATGTCTTTGTCGCAGTCATCGGCGGCTGGCTCGCCATTATCGGCTCCATCACCGTGGGAAACATTCAATCGTTTGTCCAATATATCCGAATGTATACCATGCCTGTCAGCCAAATCGCACAGATTATGAACATGCTGCAATCCACCCTGGCAGCCGCCAAACGTGTGTTTGACTTCTTAGAGGAAGAGGAGGAGGAACAGACTACAGAACATCCGGTATCGATCGATGTTGTGGAAGGCAGCGTGCAATTTGCACACGTCCATTTCGGATATAATCCCGATAAAATTATTATCCAGGATTTCTCCGCCATCATCAACCCGGGCGAAAAGGTGGCGATTGTCGGTCCAACCGGCGCCGGTAAGACCACCATGGTAAAGCTGCTGATGCGGTTTTACGACGTCTCAGACGGCGCAATTTTGGTGGACGGCTACGATGTCCGCCAATTTGACCGAAACGACCTGCGCCTGATGTTCGGAATGGTGCTCCAAGACGCTTGGCTGTTCCACGGCACAATTATGGAGAACATCCGTTACGGAAAGCTTGACGCAACCGACGAAGAGGTGATAGCGGCGGCAAAAGCGGCTTATGTACACCACTTTGTCCAGACCCTCCCGGACGGATATCAGATGGAGCTGAGCGAGGACGCCACAAACATATCGCAAGGACAACGGCAATTGCTCACCATAGCGCGTGCGATTTTGTCAGACCCGAAGATTTTGATTTTGGATGAAGCGACCAGTTCCGTCGATACTCGAACTGAAGTTCTAATCCAAAGGGCAATGGATAACCTGATGCACGGAAGAACCAGCTTCGTCATTGCGCACAGACTTTCTACCATTCGAAACGCTGACAAGATTCTGGTGATGAAGGACGGCGACATCGTGGAACAGGGCAATCACGAAGAACTGCTGGAACGAAATGGCTTTTACGCCTCCCTTTATAACTCTCAATTTGAAGGCGCCGATGACTAACTCCACAAAATAAAGCGCCGGAAAAATCGGCGGTTTTCCAGCAGCCCAAACGAGAACGGGTTCTTTTGGAATAAATTTAAATTGGCGACAACCTCAGGCATCCCCCGTTTTCACCTACTCGTCTCCTCGGAATCCCCCTTCAACCCCTCCATTCCGAAGAGGGCGATTTAAAATCCACAGACACACTCTCCGCCCCTTGCGCGGATTCAAATCTTTTGTCGCCACACCTCCGCCCCTTACGCAGAGTCAAATCCTCTGTCGCCACACCTCCGCCCTTTGCGTAGAGTCAAAATCCTCTGTCTCCACATCTCCACCCCTTGCGCGGAGTCAAATCTTTTGTCGCCACACTTCCGCCCCTTGCGCAGAGTTAAAACCGCTGTCGCCGCGCTCTCGCCCCTTGCACGAAGTCAAAAGACCCTGTCTCCACACCTCCGCCCCTCGCGCAGAGTCAAAACCGCTGTCGCCGCGCTCTCCTCCCCTTGCGACAAATCAGGAGTTATCAACACCACCCTTTGCACACGCTTGATACAAAAAATTAGGGACTGCCACACCGACAAACGGTGCAGCAGCCCCTTTTTTAACCGTATATCCGTTTATATCATCAGATAGAGCAACGCCAGAATCAAAATCGTATCCGCTCCTTCACGCTGTAAAAAGAGGATGAGGAGAATCAACAGAATCTTATCGTTATCCAGATCGAGAGCACTTTGCAACGATGAAGGGAGAAAGGAGCATACCGAATCGAGCAGACCGCCGCCGTCCTTTGCGCGGACGCCCGCCACCTGCTTTTGAGGGAGCGTTTGATCTCCCTCCGGCGCTGTCTCTTCCGGGTGGGATATTTCCTCTATCAATGCGCCTTCTTGCTGCGCCTTTGAGGATAACACCTGCCGTTGTGCACGGCGCTGCATTTCCTGCACCCGCCGAATGGCGTCTTGTTGCATGGCAACGATATCCCGTTGACTATATTGAGCCATCCGTTTCGCCTCCTAAAATAAGTTTAAATCGTTTAAAATCCCGCTTTCCTTCAAAATGGGAAAGAGAGAAATCAGCTTCATAAGCTTAACAGCCTGATCTGCCTTGGCCTGGCGTTCCGGTCTCAGCAAAGGCTTTAAAGCCAAAATGAAATCTGTATTTTTGTCGTGCGCCTTTAATCCGCTCATCATTTTTTGTAGCCCCAAAATGGTTTGCATATTGATTCCCAGACTGTCAAGACCAAAAGAGGATTCCTCCTGCGGGGAAGAAGCAGAACTGTCAATCCCATGGGAAGCCTCCTCTCCGGCGCCGGCTTCACCCCCGCCCAGCATATCCATAACCTGTTGCAGGCCTTTTTGACCCTCCTCAGTATCCAGAAGGGATTGCAGAACCTGGGTGAAGTCCTGTTCCATCCTTAGTTGCCTCCCTTCCCTTTCATAAACATCTTCATCAACATCTGCGCTTGCGGAGAATTCATCAACTTTTGCTTCAGTTCTTCATTTTTCATCAGCGATTGAATCTGATCCGCCTGCTCGGGCGG
>CAKRVU010000060.1 GCA_934408835.1 uncultured Oscillospiraceae bacterium
GGGATTGCCGGTCTGACAAGTATTATGGGTGCTTTAATGCTTATGTTGCTTGGGCTTCATGCTTTGGCAAAGATCAAATCTGTATCCCCATCAAAGATTCAAAATTTAACTGCTTCTTTGGCCGCTATAACAGCCATGGTTATAGCTTTAGCAGGGATTGTCATTATTCTCGGTTTAATTCCCTGGAAAATATTGGGACGTGGATTGGCTGGGCTAGTCGGTCTTTTTGCGATTCTTATTAGCACTTTTGCCGGTTTGGCAGCAATATCTAAAATTAAAATAAATCCGAAGCGTATTGGCGTTGTTACGGCCTGCCTATTTGCAATAACACTTATGCTCGTGGCGTTAACACCTCTTGTCGCCATTTTGGGAGTACTTCCTACACAGGTCTTGATTAAGGGGCTTGCTACTATTTCTGTGATATTCGGTCTTTTAATTGGTTCATTAGTAGTGATTGGAAAAGCTTCAAAAATTGGTAAAAATCAAGCAAAGAATATGAAGCAAATGACCAGAGCATTGGCCGTTCTTGCCGGAGCAGTATTTACATTGGCTAAAGTTGTTGCCTATCTTGGTCAATTAGTTTCTCATGATAATTATTTTAGGAGGTGAGGTTGTTAGTAATAGAGAAGTAGTTAAAAAAATATTAGCTATTACGGGAGCAATACTTGGAGTTGCAGTTGCAATGCTTGTCATGGCCGCGGCTGCTCAGGCATTTGCTCAGGTTAGTTTTACTGATATTTTGAAATCGCTTGCTGCAGTAGGTCTTGTAATGATCGCCTTGGTAGGATTGGCTGCTATTGCGTCGATTCCTGTTCTTGGAAAGACATTTCTGATTGCTCTTGGTTTAATTGCAGTGGCAGTTCTTGCTGTAGCGGCAGCAATGTACATTATGGCAGCAGCAGTTGGACTATTAGCCGACGGTCTTATGAAGATGTATGAAGCAATTAACATGTTTGCTACTATTGATTCTGCATCCATTGATACGTTTAAAGAAAAAGTAAAATCGTTAATGGAACTTATTCCAGAAGCAGCTAAAACCATTGGCGAAGCGATTATAGGTTTGCTTATCGGCGTGATTCAATCGCTTCCGCAACTTGGGGAAACACTCTTGCAAGTACTTCCTACATTGATTGAGCAAGCATTTCAGGCGCTGTTGATGTTCCTCGACGGTCTTATTAAGCATGTTCCAGAGATTTTGGAAAAGCTGTTCGAGTTGATTGAAAAACTTGTTGTTGGCATTGTAATCGGTATTCCGAAAATGATTATTCGGATTAATAAAGCTCTTGCAGAAGAATTTAAGAAGATGGCACATGATCTCTGGGAAGGTTTTAAACTAGGCATTAAAGAAAAAGCTGAAAAAATTAAAGAAGACATTAAGAAACCATTTGAAACCGTTGTCGGATGGGTAAAAGGTGTATTTGATAGTCATTCACCTTCAAGAGTTTTTAAGTCGATTGCGGGTGATGTCGTCGACGGTTTCGCTATTGGTCTTGATGATGGCAGCACTGAACTCTACAAAGCAACCGCTTCTACATTTGGCGAGGTCACAGATGCTGCTGAAGACAGTATTCCTGGCATCAACAATGCGATTTCTGCTGTCTACAGTGCAATTGAAGGTGACATGGATTCACAGCTGACCATTCGTCCGGTCATGGATCTAACAGAAATTCAAAATGGAATTTCTTCTGTCAACCGCATGACAAGTGGAGGAGTAAATTATGCTGTTTCTGGTACCTATCAAGCAGCTCAACAAATCACCGGCGAGACAATTGCTAGTCGAAATGCTCAAGCGCTTGCCGATAACAATGCGGCGGTGCAAAGATTAACAAACACAGTTCGTAGCCAGGATGGTGGTGTTGTAAATTACAATACCTTTAACATTACTGGAACGAATGCCGAGGAAATCGCAAATGCAGTTTCTGAAATTCTTCAAGAACAAGTAGAAAGGAAGGTAAGTGCATGGGAGTGATTACGTGGGGTGGAATCAAATCGTCGGATCTGGGTATTATCGTAGAACTCGTTCCTGATTATGAGATTCCGGAACGAAACGTAACGTCTTCCAGGTCCTTTCGCCAAATCGGTGACTGTTTGATCGACCAAAAATCTTTTCAGACAGTCACCAGAACCTACCATTTAGCAATGGTGAACAAAGATCTTTCGGGGTCGTATGAACATTTTGCTAATGTTATTACAGAATGGCTTATGGCTCCGAAAGGTTTTTCTAAATTAGTAGAAGATGAAGCTATTTCCGGAATTAGTCAGCCTGTTTATCGCATGGCATACTTTTCTGGAGGAATTGAATTAAATAATTTATATGGGATCGGTTTACGAGCCGAAATTCAGTTCCAGTGCATGCCCGAATTGTATTCAGATGAAACGATAGGGCCTGCAAATATAAGTGATCCAATATTTACAATTTACAATACTCTGGATTTGAAACCCCCATATATAGAATCAGATGGGGCATACATAGAACGAAACATACCAAGAGCGTTTTTTAATAGACATCCGAAAATTCGAATTGGTGTTAATTTTGGAACTACGTCAGAAAAAGAAGAATATTTAGCCCTTGCTTTTTACCAAAATGTTTTAAAATTGCCTGTAAATAATTATTCCTTAGGATTTGAAGTTCCTAGAGTCAATGAAGACAAAAACAAATGCTGCCAAATAAAAGCCGATTTTAGTAAGATGAGGGAGGCTGATTACCAAAAATTTTACAATTATCGTAGAGTTTGCCAAGATTTGGGCTATATCGTTCCAATTTATTACAACTTATTGACCAATAGTTTCGAAGCATATATTGCAACAAACGGTCTTCTTCGTGGAAAGAAGGTTGGGAGTGCATATACGGTTATACCATCTGAAAACACTTCTTATGAAATGATTCAGATTCCAATAAAATGGGAAAAGGGAACGTCAATTGGTAGCTTTCCAGATATAACTTACAATTCAAGACCCGAGATCTATAGTTTATCTATTCCGGCATCTGATGGAGATGCATGCGGATTTTTGACGGTGGAGGCCCCAAATGAGATGAGTAATAATTTGAAATATTTAGAAGTTGATCGCGATGAAATTTTAATTGCTGCAGATAAAATTTGAAGGGGTGAACTATGGAAAAAAGTTGGTTTAAATACGGAAACTTCGACACGCGAGATTACCCAAATCTTTTAATCGAGCTCTTGCCAAATCGCAATATTTCAGAGAGGAATACAGACCAAGTTAGTGTTTTCGGTCAAAATGGAGTTATTGCGTATCCAGGTGGGTTGAAAAACACAAGTCGTACATATAATATTGCTCTTATCTCTGATGAGGATGATAGAATAAACCGTTTTGGAACATTGGCTAGATTTATAGACATACAATTACGTTCTCAAAACATTCGTTCTGAATTAACTGATAGTTATCTTATATTTCCGGATGAAGAACTCCCACTTGCAACAAAGTGGGGTGCCAGTACAAAACATTCTAATATTGCCCATAATAGAAAAGTTTACTATATCGCTTCATATATTAATTCTGAAACAATTACAAATTTGTATAATATTGCGGCAAGAGTTACAGTAACATTTAACACTAGCCCGATTTATTATAGTTTTGAGGGGCGATCGTATTTAGCTTCCGCTACATCGTCATTATTATATATCTACTTTAATGATGATAGATCAATCAGCCTAAGTGGCGACAGAGTAAAGTATCCTTTCTTATTTTTATTTGGAGATGGAGAAGGAGTCATTGAACAAAAATATTGGCAACCTGTCAATGATTTCTGGTTTAAAAACTCAGAATTAAAATTGCACGCAAAGGCGTTAAAAGATCGATCTGTGTTTGATTATAATATATATTATCAAGGAGTCTATTATACAAACTACCCAAGCGGGATGCATGCTGATACTATTTTTGAGAGCGCAACTAGATTAGAAAGCCGATTGGCAGATGGAACGCGGTTGTATTATAATAAAGATGATGAGATTACTGTCAATTTACAAAATGGAGAGATTACAGATAAATTTGAGAAGCGATGTATAAGATATAAATTAACATCGCCTCACAGTAAATTCTTTACATTTCCGATGTCATTATCCAGTTATGATAATCAACGACAACCGTTTGTTACACGTTCATATTATTCTGGAAGTCCGGATAATTTAACCATGTATAATGGCAGAATGGTCTTCGGTCTTGGCGATTGTGCATTCAGTTTGGAGGTGATAAAGCATGGATAATAGTATTCGATTATTTAAAAGCGATTCTACAGATTTTTCGGGGAACAGTCTTGGCATTCTTTCTGACATCCTTACATGTTCAATTGACCAAGAATTGAATTCGTCTTATGAAATGACCTTCACCTATCCCATCAATGGCGTCTTGGCTGATCATATAGATGTTGATATGATTGTTGTTGCCCCGTCTATAAATCAGGATCAGGAACCACAAGCATTTCGTATTTATGCCCAAACGAAGCCAATTAATGGAATAATCACCTACAAATGCCAACATATCAGTTATGATATGGCCGATATTCCTGTTCTTCCGTTTTCTGTTCCAGTACCTCGTGATTCAACTGATGCAACAAAACCAGCGAGAGAATATTTGACATTAGAGGAATGCATAAATCAAGAAATTGATGGAAAGCGATATGGATTAAATGCAGCGGCATATGTCGATGCTGGAAGTCCTTTCAAAAATGGCATTTCTGTTATAGATAGCACAGAAGAAAGTAATAAAGAAAAAACAACAGAGCCCTTTAAGATAGAAAAACCAGCATCTCTTCGTAGCATGATTGGGGGATCTGGAACTACAATTTCCGGACTGTTCTCGAAAGCTGAATTTGTGTTCGATAATTTCAAAACTGTTATTTACGCAAAAGGAATAAATAGAGATAATGGATTCGGAATTGTTTATGGAAAAAATCTAGTCGATTTTAGCCAAGAGAAAAAAATATCTTCAATGTACACCCATATTTATCCGTATTGGGTTAACAATCAAACATCGGAAAATGGAAATTCAACTTCCGGACTCGATCGTTATCGGACTAGCATTCTTTGGACCAGTGGAAAGACATTATCTGAACAAAAAAACTCTGCAAGTATTAGTGCAAGAACATCGCTGGTTTCTTCTCTCCCGTTAATAGGAAGTACTAATAAGACATACCTTTTGCAGGAGAAGGTTGGTGGCATTATTAAGAAATTTTCTTATAATGCCTCGAACAAAAAATATGAAGAAATTCAGGGAACGAGTGAATCAACAAAAGAAACCCCGCCTATTAGTGGGGAACCAAATTCGAATGATTTTGTCGATCTTGGTGAAAACCCGTTGGTGGCAATACCAAATATTTCGGGTATATCTCGATCGTCATTAATGCCTAAAATTTTATTGGTTGATTTGACATCTGCTTGTGGGGAGGTAGCCACAAATACGACAACTGCCGAGATTCAATCCGCGTTATTAGCTGCGGCGAACAAATACATTGAAGACAATATTGAAACACTTTCTAAACCGGAAATCTCGTTAAAAGTAACCTATGCTCAGCTGTCAAAAACACAATCAGCCGAATATATGCAAGAATACGACCGAGTCCGTGTTGGGGACATCGTGCATGTTTATTTTCCACAGCTTGGAACTGATACGTCGTCAAAATGCACAAAAGTGTCATATGATGTGTTAGCAAATAGAATCGCATCAATTGAGCTTGGCACAGCACAAAAGACATTAACTACAACTCTTGCCAATCAAACGATTAAAGCTGCCGAAACACCAACTCTTGCAGAAACGAAACAAGAAATTACGAACAATGTTGTTCCTGCTTTTATGGCGACAAAACGGCTAATTGACTCGAATCGTGGAGGATTTGTCCAATTTCATAACAGTGCATCAACAAGCGCGAATCCAGATGAAAACCAAGCAACACCTGATGAAATTTTGATCCTTGATGCAGAATCAAATGGAAATTTGGAAAAAGCAAAAGGTGTTTGGCGTTGGAATTCAGCAGGTCTTGGCTTCTTCAAAGGTAGTGAATCTAAACCCGTGTATGTTTATCAGGAAATTAATACAAAGGTTAAAAATGATGCGGGAGAAGAAGTAGACGGTAAGGTCAGTCAATGGGTTTTCGATGAGGAGACCAGTGTAGGTGTAGCCTTAACGGCAAATGGTGAAATTAATGCCTCAAGAATTTTGACTGGAGAGCTTAATGCCGACCTCATTAAAGTTGGAACTATTAGTGGCGTCGAAGCTAATTTTGGCGAGGGACGTCTTGGTGTTTCCAAAGATAGCAGCGGAAATTGGTCTGTGACGTTAGGTGATGTATGGGCAATTGAAAAACGAGGCGATGATTCAGGAGATGCTGGTTATAGTTTTTTAAGAAATAAAACGGTTCCTGGTTATGTAGATGCAACAACTGATTCATTCCAACAAGAAATGTCATTCGATTCAAGAGGATTTTATCTTGCAGATGTTGTAAATAATCATTCTGGAAATTGGAATCTGACGGATAATTATGGGGCATTTATGTCGGTGAGGGCTTGGAACGGCTTTGCATATACAGACGGATCGACCTTTCGGTTACGATATGCGAAAGCATGCAGTACATCTACCGGGGCTATTTATAGTATAGGAGATTTTACATTTGGAACAGCTAGGTGGATATCTAGTGCCAATGAAGCGGACGAACTTTCAAGAGGTATTTTAACAAATCGTTTTGACATGTCTTTTTATGGAAGTCTGTTTAATCCTTCTGAAGGTGAGTATGGAATGGGTATTCATGTTTCGGCAGTTAATACATATGATATACAACACTCAACAGAGGGCTCAAATGGATCTGCCCTGCCTGATGGCGCGAAGCTGCATTTTCCGAGGTCTATCATTGCAAACGGACCGCAGGTTTTTTACTATACGGACGAAAATAACGCCTCAAATAACGGTTACCGTATTAGGGGTAATTATGCGGGCATCTGGTTTGATTATCAGAATACAGGATCTTATCATGCAATTTTAAAGGGCTCTTGGGCTTCAGACAGCTCGATTAATATAGTGTCAGATAGAAGAGCTAAGAAAAATGTTTCCTATATTGCTGAAAAATATGATACCGTTTTTGATAAGCTTCGCCCGGTCACATATTCGTATAAAGACTTTTCGAAGATGCACATTGGGTTTATTGCGCAAGAAGTCGAAGAAGCTGTCGTTCAAAGTGGTCTCTCAGATGTTTTATACTCAAAACCCGAACGAGAGGGTGATATGTATGCACTTTACTATGATGACTTCATCGCTCTCAACACCTACGAAATCCAAAAACTTAAAAAACGTGTTGCAGAGCTTGAAACTCTGATAGCAAATAAACTATAAGGAGGTTAGTAAATGATGGTAGTTCA
>CAKRVU010000061.1 GCA_934408835.1 uncultured Oscillospiraceae bacterium
GGCGACCCAGATCAGACTCGAACTGACGACCTCCTGCGTGACAGGCAGGCGTTCTAACCAACTGAACTACTGGGCCAGATGGTGGGAACTACAGGGCTCGAACCTGTGACCCTCTGCTTGTAAGGCAGATGCTCTCCCAGCTGAGCTAAGCTCCCAACCGTATGTGAGGATAACGCGAATCATCACAACAGTTATTATTATACAAAACAATCCATTGTTTGTCAATAGGAAATTTTATTTTTTTTATAAAAATTTGGAATAAAAATATTACTTCAGCAATTCGCCCCCCTCGCAACAAATTGCTTTGCGTAAAATTTGAAAACGAAAATACTCATTGCAATATTGTTTTTGAAAGGCGTCCAAAAGCAACAACGGATTAATCATATGCATTCCCGCAGGAAGAGAAAGGTAAAGAAAAACAGAATCGGCGTCATTTTCTACTTGATAAGACAATATTTCTTTTTTTAAATCGACTATATGTTTTCCCTTTTTGGTCTTTTTCTCTATATCAATGTGATCTTGTTCCAAAAATTGTTTTAATCGATCCTTTGTCTCACAGGGCGCTTCCGTCAACAAACGCACCCGATAATCCGCGGAAACAATTTCAGAAGGGGAATGTTCCGGCTGAGCAACCGAAAGAGGAATCAACCCTTTCGGAAGCGCATGAGCTATCATTTGCTTGATTTGATCGGTCGGCATATTTTCAATCAATCGAAAATCCATACATTCATAATCACTTTCAAATCCAAGAGAAAGCGGCAAGGCAAAAGTAACATAAGGGTGCGGATGAAACCCCTGCGTATACCAAATAGGCAAGCCGCTCCGCTGCAATGTCCGTTGCATACAGCGATTAACGTCTAAATGAGATATGTAACGAATTCGCCCTTTTTTCTGATAGAATAATCTGAAATCAAAAAACTCACTCAAAAGCAGGTCCTCCCTTCGCAAAATTGATTGGCGCCGCAGCCCGAACACTGTTCTCGACAATTTGGAGTCGTTTTCCCTTCTCTGGCTCGCAGATTCTCCCGCCAAAAGAATTCTTTGCTAACTCCATAATCCAAAAAGTCCCACGGCAGAATTTCTTCATAATCACGTCTCCGATTGGCATAAAATTCCATGGAAAGATTACATTCGGTAAACGCTTCCTGCCAGCGATCAAAATAAAAACATTCTTCCCAGGAATCAAAGTAGCACCCTTTTTTCCACGCGCGGTAGATTACCTCTCCCAAACGCCGGTCGCCCCGCGCAAGTACCGCCTCCAGCAAACTGGTATGCATCTGATGATAATGAATCCTGATTTTATTGGAGGTAGTACAAGCCAATAAATGGCGCTGCTTCTCCTCAATCTGTTCCCGTGTATCCTGCGGTTCCCACTGAAACGGGGTAAACGGTTTGGGAACAAAAGTCGCGGCGCTGACTGAGATAGAAGGCTTACCGCGCGGTCTCCGAGGCAAGCTGTAAAACAGGTCAAGTACCTTCTGCGCCAGTTCGGAAATTCCTGCAATATCCTCCATAGATTCCGTAGGAAGCCCCATCATAAAATAAAGTTTTACCGCAGTGTATCCACCTTCAAAAGCAATTTTGCAAGTGCGGATCACCTCTTCCTCCGTCACGTTTTTATTGATCACATCGCGCAGTCTCTGCGTACCAGCTTCGGGCGCAAAAGTCAGTCCGCTTTTTCTAACGCTTGCAATCTTTTTCAGTAAGACATCAGAAAAATTGTCCACACGAAGAGACGGGAGCGTTAAGGCGATTCTTTTCCGTTCGGTCTCCTCCAACAATTGATTCAACAGCTCCTCCAAGGCCGAATAATCGCTTGTCGAAAGAGATGAAAGGGACATTTCCTCATATCCGGTCTGTTCACAGAGGGTTTTCCCTTGCTGCGCTAACAAACTTGGCGATTTCTCACGAAAGGGACGGTACAAAAAGCCCGCCTGACAAAAACGACAACCTCGAATACAACCACGCAGCACCTCTAATATGGCGCGGTCATGCACTGTTTGCAAAAATGGAACCACAAACTGTTTGGGATACGGCGCGTCATCCAAATTGGGGACAACCCTTTTGGTGATTTTCTCCGGTATCCCATCCTCCAACGGCTTCCTTTGTGCAATCGTTCCGTCCGAATGATATGTCACCTGATACAACGACGGTACGTAAATACCAGGAATCTGCGCCGCCTGCCGCAAAAATTCTTTTTTTGAAAGCTTCTGCCGTTTTGCTTTATCATACAGCTGGATGAACTCGACAAGCATTTCTTCCCCTTCACCCATCTGGAATAGGTCAATAAAATCGCAAAGGGGCTCGGGATTACAAGCGCAAGGTCCACCGGCGATCACCAAATTTTTGAGTTCAGTCCGTTCTTTTGCCAAAACCGGAACATTCCCCAAATGGAGCATATTTAAAATATTGGTAAAGGAAAGCTCGTATTGCAAGGTAAAGCCTATCACATCAAAATCCGAAAGAGGCGTAAAACTTTCTAACGAATAGAGCGGTATTTTGGATTGTTGCAGTTGCCGTTCAAAATCAATCCAAGGTGCAAAAACCCGCTCGCACCAACAAACGTCCATTTTATTGACAATATCATATAAAATTTTCATTCCAAGATGAGACATCCCGATTTCATAGGTATCCGGAAAACAAAACGCCATCCGAACCGGTATCTCTGGGTGTTTGACAATGCTGCCCAATTCCCCTCCCACATAACGAGCCGGTTTTTCCACCTGCTCCAGAAGCGGTTCTAAATCTGTTATTTGCATCATTTCCTCCTACAATATCTTTTGCTCTTCCAAAACTTGACGAATCACATAAAATCCCGTCAAAGGATAATAAGCAATTTGTTCCCTTTGTAATAGAACCTCCAGCTGTCTTTTGGCAAACCGCAGATTCACCAGCTTTGCAGCCGGCACGTCGAAGGTTCCATCCCCAGCATAAGCAACCAAATCATAATTCTTTTTGAAGTGGGCGGTCGCCTTCCCTTTATCAATTCCTGATTCCTCGCTATACCAAGGGGAATCGGTATCCCGTAGCATGCAAATTCCACCGTCAGAATAAATTCCACGATTGCTGACAACCGGAATCTCGCCAAGTCCTTCCAAACGCAGCCTGCGCTTGATATAATAGTCGCACCCGGCGCTTAAAATACAGATATCGCCTCCACGTTGTAAAATCCAACGGGCCGTTTCAGTAAACGTATCGTCAATCGGAATTCGCTGTATTTCTGTTTCCAGCTCCGACTCCGACAACCCTATATTCTGGAAAATACTTGAAAGAAGGGTGAAGGAAGAAATCCGTTTTTCCCGATACGCTAAATAGTCCCCATTTTCTCCTTCCAGGAAATAATGATTTAAAATCTGCTGGAAAAAATCCAATTTGGAAATCGTCCCATCAAAATCAGAAATCAACAAAAACGGCTTTCGGGATTGTTTGTTTTGCTGCTTCATAACTCAATCCTTTCAAAATGTAAAACAGCCGAAGCTTCTTTGCTGCAATATCTCGCGATAGTCCTCAAAAAAACCATCTGCTTCCCGTTCCAACAGGCTCCGTACCGCGGTTGGCTGTTTTTTATCCGCGATGGCAAAATACTGCATCCCCATTCTTTTTACAGCACAAAGAGGAGCCGAAATATCCTCAAAGACAGCGCAGTCTTTCGGGTCTATCTGTAATTTTGCTGCTGCATTCCGATAAATGTTGCCGCTTTCTTTTCCCTCTCCCATTTCGTCAGAATAGCAAAACGTCTGAAAATACGAATCAATTCGATTAGATTTTAAAGCGTTCCTGCAAAGCTCCGGCAAACAGGAAGTCGCAACCGCCATTTTAACACCACTAGAATGCAGCATCTCTAAAAACGACGCAACACCCGGTTTACTATCTACCCGACAACGATAGTATTCATCCGCAAGCTCCGCCCAGAGGGTTTTCAGCTGACCGGGCGTAATGTCAAGACGATATTCCGATATGGTATAAAGCGCTGACTGTGTGGGCGACATGGGTGCGATCGTTTCATAATAATCAGGACGAACGGAAAAACGCAGCATTTCCTGAAAGGTATGATCTATGTAATCCCACACCCAGGTAGAATCCAGCAAAGTGCCATCGAGATCAAAAATAACTGCTTTTGGCAGCATATTGACTCCTCCTTCCTTTTGGAGTATCATAAAAGAAAATAAGAACCGGAAAGGAAACAACAGATGAAAGGGATTATTTTAACAGGCGGCAACATCAGTGATTACGATAAAATCAAGTCTTACATCACGTCAGACGCAATTTTAATCTGCGCTGACAGCGGATACGATCATGCCGTTCAAATGAATCTGAAGCCACACTGCGTCGTAGGAGATATGGATTCGATCGGTGAAATACCTGAGCAGATTCCGCTCAGAAAATTCCCTGTCGACAAAGATAAAACAGATACCGAGCTTGCTATCGAAGCTGCTCTGCAAGAGGGCTGCACCGAGCTTGTTCTCCTAGGCGCGTCAGGCGTCCGACTCGATCACTCTTTGGCAAATATTTTACTACTGACCAAGTTGGAACAACAGGGAATCGTTGCAGAATTGATTGACGAACACAACCGAATGCGCGTCATCTCTCAAGCTTCAAAATGGACTGCCAATCCAGGCGATACCATCTCGCTCATCCCACTGAGCAACTGCACTAGAGTCGTCACCACAGGACTCGTATATCCCCTCAGCGGCGAAACGCTGCAGGTGGGAAGCACTCGCGGAATCAGCAACCGGTTTTTGTCTGATTCCGCCGTCATTGATTTAGCGTCCGGTTCTTTACTGGTTGTCCTGGCAAACGACTGATCCGAACTCATCCCGTATCGTTTTTGGGTATGCAGCGCCTCGCCGCATGCCCTTATTTTTTCTGTTTCCGACGCTGCATATGGTACGTGGAACGAAGCATGAGGGATTCCGGAACCACGCGAATCAATTCGTGTACCAGCTTCATTGTAATCCCCGGCACAATCACCCGTTTTTTCCTCAGCATTTTTTCAACAGCGTACTCGGCAACCTTCTGACTGGAGAGCGAGCGAATGGAAAATTCCACGTTTGCGCGCTGATTGAACTCCGTCTGCACCGGACCGGGACAGAGAACGCTGATAGACACCTTTGATTTTTTTCTGCGAAGCTCTTCATAAATCCCCTCTGTCAAGTGGAAAACATAAGCCTTGGTGGCATAGTAGGTTGTCATCAGCGGACCACCTACCGGAAAGGCGGCAGAGGAAGCCACATTTAAAATGAAACCGTGATCTCGTTTGACAAAATCCCTTAGAAACAGCTTAGTCAACAGATGCACAGCCACCACATTGAGCGAGATCATATTCATTTCGGTATCCAAATCCGACTGGGTAAACTCTCCAGAAAGACCAAAACCCGCATTGTTGATAAACACATCAATCGGCAGATCGGCAACCATCCGGTACAAAGACAAACAATTCTCCGGCTGCGACAAATCCATCGGAATCACTTTCACATGTACCGGCAGCGTTTTCTTCAACTCCACCAGCTTTTCTTTTTGACGGGCTACCAATATCAAATCAAAACCGCGACAGGCAAGCTCTCTGGCAAGATCGCGACCAATCCCGCTGCTCGCCCCCGTAATGAGTGCAATCACTGCTCATCCTCCTTTTCCTTTGGCAGATCCAAACACATTTGCCGATACTCCAAATCTTCAAATCCGAATTGCCGATAAAGCTTCCTAGCTCGACAGTTCTGTAGTGTCGTCTCCAAACGAAACCGTTTGACCACGTTCTCATACTCCGAAAACAGCCAGCGGAAAAAGGCGCGCCCAATTCCTTGTCCCCGATACTCAGGTGAAAGATATAGCTCCTCAATCCAAACAACCTTTCCGGCTACCTCGGTGGAGTAAGAAAAGGAAAGAAGCGCATAACCACACGGTACCGAATCGGATTCCAATAACAGTCCCCGGCAAAAAACCGACTCCCGCAGCAAATGATTGAAGTTTTGTTCCAACAAAGAAAGAGGAACCGCATGCAATACGGCAGAGGAGTGGACAAACTCCTCCGCCAAAGTCAAATAGACACTGCGATCTGCGGGCGTCATATCGCGAACCACTAGCTTCATCTTTCAGATAGTCCTTTTGCCTGCAAAAAGCTGTGATACGTCCGATAAGCCTGATAGATGTCCACCTTGGATGTGACCTCAAACGGAGCGTGCATTGATAATACCGGAATGCCCACATCGACAACATTCATATTTAAGTTGGCCAAGAACATCGCAACGGTTCCGCCGCCGCCAGCGTCCACCTTGCCAAGCTCCCCTGTTTGCCAAATAATATTTTCCCTATCCAGTAACCGTGTAATCTGATCAACAAATTCAGCGGAAGCGTCTGAAGTGCCGCTTTTCCCACGGGAACCGGTATATTTAGTGACAACAACACCATAGTTGCAAAACGCGGCGTTGTTCTGTTCGGATACATCCGGAAAAGTAGGATCAAACCCGGCATTCACATCGGCTGAAATACAATGACTGTTGGAAAGGACAGTTCTTCCATTGGTCTGGAAGATAGCGGCCAAATCCTCTATAAAATATGGGAAAAACGAGGAATTCAAGCCAGTGTTCCCATCACTGCCTATTTCTTCTTTATCAGCCAACACAACAACGGCCGTCCGTTGCAACGTTTTGCAAGATAAAATCGCCTGTACCGCCGTATAAGCGCAAACACGGTCGTCCTGTCCGTAGCCGCCAATCATGCTCCGATCGAATCCAACATCAGAAGCCGGAAATGCGGGAACCATTTCCAGTTCAGCTGAAATAAAGTCGCGCTCCGTTATGTTGTATTTCTCGTACAGCAGCCGCAATATCGCCAGCTTGACCTTCTCGCTCTCCTGATCGTCCCGAAAAGGATGCAGCCCTATCAAAACGTTCAGCTCTTCTCCGGCAATCGCATCCTTAGAAGGGCGCTTCATCTGCTCGGTAGCCAAATGAATCAGCAGATCGTTCACACAAAATACCGGATCCCCCGGTTCGTCCCCAATTCGAACGGATACCCGCTCTCCATTTTGTTTGATCACCACTCCGTGCAGAGAAAGAGGGATTGTCGCCCACTGATATTTTTTGATACCGCCATAATAATGCGTCTTAAAAAAGGCCATTTCGTGGCTTTCATACAAAGGATTGGGCTTTAAATCCAACCGAGGAGAATCCAAATGCGCCGCCACCACATGAACGCCCTGCTCCAACGGCTCCTCTCCGATCACAGCTAAAATAACACTTTTATCTCGGTTATTCAAGTACACCTTGTCTCCGGCATGATAGCTTGCCTTCGGTGAAAAAGGGACAAACCCATGCTGCTCCACCTC
>CAKRVU010000062.1 GCA_934408835.1 uncultured Oscillospiraceae bacterium
TTCTTCCTCTGGTTTTGATTTTCTTTCACGAGCCTCTCGGTCGTTTCGTGAGTCGTAGAAAAGGAGAGAAAAACAGTGAAAAATTCAAGGTGGTGGACGCCTCGTTTGAAATGTTTGACGTACTCATGAGCTATTGCACCAATACCCTTTCCTTTTTAAGGGTAGGTGGCTTTATCCTCAGTCATGCAGCGCTTATGCTGGTCGTCATGCAGTTTGCTCATATGGCGGGAAGCCTGGGCAGCCCGTTTGTCATTGTTATCGGCAACATCTTTGTAATGGGGCTGGAAGGTCTCGTTGTCAGCATCCAGGTGTTAAGATTGGTTTACTACGAAACCTTCAGCCGATTCTATTCGGGAGACGGAAAACCTTTCCAGCCGGCAAAGGTTGAGTTTGAATCAGAACCCAAGAAAAAATAATTGTATTGTTTTCAGAGCATAATTTTTTTGTTTCAAAAAATAAAGTTTTTATTAATTGGAGGACTCAAAAATGATGATTTTAATGTTTATTCTTCCCTTGTTCGCAATCGCACTTTCCATGATGCCGTTAGTTCCAGTGTATACCGGCGCAAAAACAGGTATAAAAGCCAAGCATGCATTCATTTTCCATCTCTGCGCGTTCTTTGGTATCATGTTACTAATGCTCCTGCTTCCATTGGGCGGATTCGTTTCCGCCGCTGGTGACGCAACGGCAACTGCTGCCGCAACCACCGGAATCGGCGATGGTCTCAAATACATCGGCGCAGCTCTTTCCACCGGTCTGGCCTCAATCGGCGCAGGTATCGGCGTTGGAGGCGGCGCCCCGGCAGCAATCGGCGCATGCAGCGAGGATCCGAAGGCGTTTGGTAAAGCGATGATTTTCGTTGTTTTGGGAGAAGGTATTGCGATTTACGGTCTGGTTATCTCTTTCCTGATTTTGTTTGCAGCGTAATCTATCCCGGATTCATTAAAAAACAGAAAGGGTGCGTCTATTATGAAATTTTATTGCATCAGCGATAACATCGACACCCAAATTGGTATGCGTCTGGTGGGTATTGAAGGAATCGTAGTACATCAGCCCGACGAGGTAAAAGAAGCGCTAAAAAAAGCGGAGTCCGACGCAGAAATAGGAATTATTCTGATATCGGAAAAATTAATGTCCCTTTGCCCGGATGAAATTTACGATTTAAAATTACACCAAAAATATCCGCTCATTGTTGAAATACCTGATCGTCATGGTAACACAAAAATTGGTGACCATATCACCGATTATGTACGGGAAGCCATCGGCGTAAAAATATAACTGAGATGAGGGTGAACTATGTCTTACGACAAAGAAAAGCTTTCTCGTTTTCAAAAAACAGTTCTTTCAGAAGCGGAAGAAAAAATCCAAAAAATCCAAGAGGAAGCAGAAGAATACAAAAAATCAGAATTGGAAAAAACCCGGCAATTGGAATATGACCGAATATTTACCTATATGCAGACGCAGGTTCACAATCTGGAATGGAAATATCGCCAAGTTGTCACAAAAAAAAGCTTGGAAGCCAAGCGAGAGGTTTTAATATACCGCAATGAACTGATCGAAAAGGTCTTTACCCAAACTAGGGAAAAACTACAGCATTTCGCAGCGTCGGCCGAATACAGGGTCTATCTGATCAAACGACTGGAAAAAGCAGTCAAAAAATTCCCCTGTGAAGGCGCCGTTATCGCAGTCAGAGAAGAAGATCTCAGCTTTGAAAAAGATCTGCTCAAAGCAGCTCCCAGCGCTGATTCTGTCGTGTTGGATAAATCCAATCGGTTGGGCGGCTTCCGCTTGATCAATCAGGCAAGCGGTCTGCTTTTAGATGAAACTTTAGCCAGCGACCTCATTGAACAGCGACAGTATTTTTATCAAATGTCCGGTATGACTGTTGCGGATTAGTCAAAACGAGGTGAATAAATTTGAATAATGTAATTTTTTCGATCAACGGTCCTGTCATTAAGGTGCAGAACACCAAAGATTTTTCAATGCTGGAAATGGTATACGTGGGAAAACACAAAATCATTGGAGAAGTGATTTCCATCACCGACCGTGAAACTACCATTCAGGTATATGAAAGCACAACCGGTATGAAACCGGGAGAGCCGGTATATCCAACAGGAGCCCCACTTTCCGCTACCTTAGGTCCCGGAATTCTGTCCAATATTTTTGACGGTATTGAACGTCCATTGAGGGATATGGCGGCAAAGGATGGCGCTTTTATCGGCGTTGGCTCCGACATTTCGGCTCTCGATGCAAAACGAACATTTGATGTCACGATAGTAGTCAAAGAGGGTGATTTTCTAGCGCCGGGACAAATTTATGCTACCTGCCCGGAAACGCCGATGATTGTCCATAAATGTATGCTCTCTCCACTGCTCAAAGGTGGCAAGGTCACTAAGGTAATGCCAAACGGAAGCTACACAGTAAATGACGTTGTCGTAGTCATAGAGGACTCGCTGGGAGATACTCATGAATTGACCCTCTGTCAACAATGGCCTATTCGTATGGCTCGTCCTGTCAAAGAGCGGCTTCCTATCAACCGTCCGCTGATCACTGGACAGCGAATTATTGATACCATGTTTCCCATCGCTAAAGGTGGCACCGCAGCGATTCCGGGAGGATTTGGCACCGGAAAAACCATGACACAGCATGCCCTGGCAAAATGGAGCGACGCGGATATCATCGTCTATATTGGTTGCGGTGAACGCGGCAATGAGATGACCCAGGTTCTGGAAGAATTTTCTGAATTGATTGATCCTCGCACCGGAAAAGCTCTTACCGACCGTACTACACTGATTGCAAACACTTCCAATATGCCCGTTGCAGCCCGTGAAGCGTCCATTTATACCGGTATTACCTTGGCGGAGTATTATCGTGATATGGGCTACCACGTAGCGATTATGGCCGATTCAACCTCTCGCTGGGCGGAAGCGCTCCGTGAAATTTCTGGTCGGTTAGAAGAAATGCCTGCGGAAGAAGGTTTCCCGGCTTACCTCCCCTCCCGCCTCTCCGAGTTCTATGAACGAGCCGGATATATGGTAACACTTTGCGAGGAAGAAGGCTCTGTCACCATCATCGGCGCTGTTTCCCCGCAAGGGTCCGACTTCTCTGAGCCAGTAACTCAGAACACCAAACGTTTCGTCCGCTGTTTCTGGGCACTGGATAAAGCGCTCGCTTATGCGCGTCATTATCCTGCCATCAACTGGATGACAAGCTACAGTGAGTACGAAGACGACTTCACCGATTACTATCAACAACAGGTAGGCAAGGATTTTGTAGGGTACAAACAACGGATTTCTGCTTTGCTGGCAGAAGAATCCAATTTGATGGAAATCGTAAAATTGATTGGCGCCGATGTGTTGCCGGATGACCAAAAGCTGATTATCGAAATTGCTAAGGTTATCCGTGTTGGCTTTTTGCAACAGAACGCCTTCCACAAAGATGACGCGTATGTCACATTGGAAAAACAGCGCCAGATGATGAAGGCAATCCTATACCTTTATGATCATACCTCTACATTGATAGAAAAAGGAATTCCTATTTCCAACGTATTGAGCACAGGTATCTTCGACCGCCTCTCTCGTATGAAATACGATATTCCAAACGATCAATTGGAACTGTTTGACAAGTATTATAAGGAAATTGATGAAAAGCTTGCCGAAAGCGATCAATAACAGGATTGGAGTTTAATTTTATGGCACTACATCATATTGGTTTAAAGGAAATTAACGGCCCGCTGGTCGTTCTCGATGATGTGCAAAATGCCGGCTTTGACGAGCTGGTAGAGCTCCATCTCGAAAACGGCGGAAAACGCTTAGGTCGTATTGTTCAGATTATGGGAGAAAAGGTAGTGGTTCAGGTATTTGAAGGAACCAATACCCTTTCTTTGGTCAATAATACCACTCACTTTACCGGAAAACCTTTGGAAATTCCACTTTCCAAAGAGATGCTCGGTCGAATTTTTAATGGCGCCGGTCGTCCAATTGACGGTCTAGGCGATATCTTCCCGGACAAGTATGCCGACATTAATGGTCAGCCAATTAACCCGGTATCCCGCACTTACCCGCGAAACTATATCCGCACCGGTATCTCCTCCATAGACGCTTTAATGACCCTGATTCGCGGACAGAAGCTGCCGATTTTCTCCGACTCAGGTCTAAGTCATAACAAGCTGGCGGTGCAGATTGTCCGCCAAGCTAAAATCGCCGATAAGGGCAGCGATAATAAGTTTGGTATCGTATTTGCCGCTATGGGCGTTAAAAATGACATCGCGGATTACTTTAAAGCAAAGTTCGAAGAAAGCGGCGTATTGGAGCGAGTTGCCATGTTTATCAACCTCTCCAACGATCCGATTATCGAAAGAATCTTGACTCCGCGCTGCGCCCTTACGGCAGCCGAATATCTCGCGTATGAACACAATATGCACGTTTTGGTCATCTTGACCGATATGACCTCTTATGCGGAAGCGGTTCGCGAATTCTCGTCCTCAAAAGGAGAAATTCCCGGCAGAAAAGGATATCCCGGTTATTTGTATTCCGATTTCGCCTCTCTTTATGAACGTGCTGGCGTTATCAAGGGCGCTACCGGATCGGTAACACAAATTCCGATTCTGACCATGCCCAACGGCGACATTACCAATCCAATTCCTGACCTTACGGGCTATATTACAGAAGGTCAGATTGTATTAGATAAAGATTTGGCGCAACAAGGAGTCTATCCTCCCGTAGCAGTTCTTCCCTCCCTCTCGCGGTTAATGAAGGACGGCATTGGAGAAGGCTATACTCGTGCAGACCATCAGTCGGTTGCAAACCAATTGTTTGCTTGTTATGCAAAAGTGCAGGATGCCCGCTCCCTCGCGTCCGTTATCGGCGAGGAAGAACTCTCTGCCACCGACAAGGCTTATCTGGAATTTGGACGTCAATTTGAACAAAACTTCCTTTCTCAGGGAGAAAACGAAGATCGCACCATTGAACAAACATTGGAATTGGGATGGGATCTTCTCTGCCTGTTACCCAAAGAAGAACTTGACCGGATTGACAGTGATTTACTCTTTCAATTTTACGATTCCAGCCGAGCCGACCGCTTTCGCAAGCACAAGAAATTTTAGGAATGAAGAGGTGGTCGTTTTATGGCTATGGCTGTATTCCCGACAAAGGGAAATCTGATCAACACAAAAAAATCACTTAGCCTCGCTCGTCTTGGATTTGACCTGATGGATCGAAAGCGAAATATTCTGGTACGGGAAATGATGTCGCTGATTGATGCTGCAAAGTCGATTCGCAGCGAGATTGAATCCACATTCGATACTGCGTATAAGGCTCTTCAAATGGCGAATATCACTCTCGGCGTTTGCGATGATATTGCAAAGGGAATCGAAATAGATCATGGCGTAAAAATCGTGTATCGAAGCGTTATGGGCGTAGAGATTCCAAAAGTCACCCTCGAATCGGAGATCAATCCGCGCGCCTATGGCTTTTCAGGCACCAATACGCAGTTGGATATCGCCTATCTTTCGTTTCACCGCGCCAAACAGATTAGCGCACTTCTTGCAGAAATTGAAAACAGCGTTTATCGTTTGGCACATGAAATTAAAAAGACGCAGCGACGCGCCAATGCATTAAAAAATATTATTATTCCTCAATTTGAAGAAACCGTAAAATTCATTACAGACGCACTGGAAGAAAAGGAACGAGAAGAATTTAGCAGATTGAAAGTAATCAAAAAAAACAAGGAACAAGCATCACAAGATTTATCCTAAGCCAAAAAATCTGCCGCACCAATGATGAAATATCATCGGTGCGGCAACACTTTTTTCAAAAAAGGGACAGTAAGATTGGCAAGCCACTTCGCTCCTTCAGTTCACTTCTTTGAAACGCGCATGAAAGATACCAGCCAGTTTTCGGCTGTATTTCGCAGAATATGGACAACGCAGATTGAAACACCATTTGATACTCTTTGTAGTTTACATATTTATTCTGAACCACACAACGTCAATAGAGCCCCTGCGTCAACCAAAATACAAGCTTTTCAAATACCGTCTCCTGTCAGATGTATAACAGAAAGAAAATATGGTAAAATAGCTTGAACGAACCAATATCGGGAGGTGTGACATGGATGATTTGAACGCCCGTTTGAAAATCGAGGAATTAACTGAACAATTAAATTATTATGCAAAGCAGTACTACGAACTAGATCAGCCGGAAATTTCGGATTTTGATTATGATCAACTTCTGCGCCAACTGGAAGAGTTGGAGAAACAGTTCCCGCATTTAAGACGCTCAGACTCCCCTACTCTTCACGTTGGCGGTCAGGCTTCCTCCCATTTTGGCAAGGTAACGCACAAAGTACAAATGGGAAGCCTTCAAGACGCCTTTTCCTATGACGAGCTTTCCCAATTTGATGAACGGATTCGCAGTGAGATTACCTCACCAAGCTATACGGTGGAACCTAAAATTGACGGTCTTTCCGTTTCATTGGAGTACCAAAACGGACGCTTTGTTCGCGGCTCAACGCGCGGAGACGGTTTTATCGGGGAAGATGTTACCCAAAATCTTGCTACCATTTCCTCTATCCCCAAACAACTTTCCCGAGTGCTTCCATACCTGGAGGTTCGCGGTGAAGTTTATATGCCGCGAGATCATTTTTTAGAATTGGTTCAAGCGCAAGAGGAACAAGAAGAGACGCCTTTCAAAAATCCACGAAACGCAGCAGCTGGCTCTCTCAGGCAAAAAGATCCGCAAATAACGGCGTCCAGAAAATTGGATATCCTCATATTTAATGTCCAACAGGTCGAAGGAATCTCTTTCCTCTCACATAGCGAGTCTCTTGCTTGTCTGAAAGAACTCGGCTTTCCGGTCGTTCCTACCTGTACTCTATCCTCTTTTCCAGGCTGTCTGCAGCAAATTAAACAAATTGAACAGGAGCGCGCCAATTATCCGTTTGATATTGACGGCGCAGTCATCAAACTGGACACTTTGTCCGACCGGGAAGAACTGGGCGCGGGCGCAAAATACCCCCGCTGGGCTATCGCTTATAAGTATCCGCCTGAAGAAAAAGAAACGATTCTAAGAGATATCGTTGTCAGCGTGGGACGTACCGGCGTACTCACTCCAGTTGCCTTGTTTGACCCGGTGATTCTTGCTGGAACCACTATCAGTCGCGCCTCTTTGCATAATCAGGAGCTTTTAAAACTGAAGGATATTCGAATCGGAGATACTATCCGCGTGCGAAAAGCCGGCGATATTATTCCGGAAGTCGTAAAACAGACCAAACATGCGCCCGGAAGCATTCCATACCAATTCCCAACCC
>CAKRVU010000063.1 GCA_934408835.1 uncultured Oscillospiraceae bacterium
ATCCAATAAAGATAAGGGTCGTATTCTTTGATGTTATGTTCGATAGTCTCTTCCGGGCGGGATTGCTGTCCGTTTCCCTCTTCAAAAAAACAATAGTGATAATGGTTGGCGTTGAGGTAGATTCCCAATGGGAACTGATCTGCACAGATGTAACGGTTTTCATAAGACGCTGGGTCGATGGGCAGCAAATCCTTTACAACTCTTTCGTTTTCAGCGATCAGATGGTCGGCAATGCCGAGGGAATACTGACCTCTGCGTTTCCTTTTAGAGAGTGCGGTTTTATCTGAGAAAACAAAAACATCATGAAACAGACCGGACTTTTTTAAAACCTGTTGCTTCTTTACGTAATTGACTGTCAAATCTGAAATCATCAGATCGCTGTTTTTATCACCATATACCATCCGGTGCAGTATCACGCAGAGAAGGTGATAGGTGGTTAATGCATAATAAAGATTCATGGGAACTCCTTTATAAATCGGGCTGATGCTCTTTCAAAAAGCTTAATACATCGGCGGTTTTTGCGGAAAAGCCGGAGAATAAATTGAATTTTACACCTTCAAAGGTATAGCGAATCCACTGCGGGTGTTTGGAAAATTCATATACCGGCGCAAATGCGTCCTCGGCAAAAATGCAAAATGCTTCATGATCCGAATCGGAAACCCTGAAGAAGATATTGCAAAAGTCCAAAACGCCGCGATGAATGGTTTTGATAAAGCGATTGTTTTCCGTGATTGCAACGCCATATTGTAATGTATATAGTTGTTTGTCTGAAGGATTGTCCAGATCAAAGGCAATACTTGATGGAACCGGCGAGGCCAAAATCTGTTCAAAGAACACGGAGTTGGTAAAATAGTTGGTGGCAAACTGGTCAGATAAATTTTTGTTTTGATGTGTTGAAAACAGGTAAGGATAGATGAGCCCGTAATGCAGCGCGGCGTTAGTAAATTCTCTGTCGTAACAGCCAAGCATTGTGCCGATTACCGTTCCTTGATATCCAAGGGTGTTTTTGGCAAAGTTTTGGAAACAAATTAAACTTCTGCCACTCCAGCCAACGTCTACCAAAAGCACCTTCTTTGTGCCTTGTAAAAACGGTTGATAATATTCCTTCGCTTGCTTTTTCATCGGCGCAAAGTGTGCTATAATCTCTGTTTGACGATCGGTTAAACAGTTGCGAAGCCGCTGCAGACCAGCAATATCCAGCACAGTATCCATGGTTAAATGATAATCCGGCAGATGTTCTTCTAAAAACTCGCACCCGATATTTTGCAGAACCAGTTCGACTGTTGCGTCTTTAAAATTATCATATACGGCATTGACGTTATGCGCAATCAATACCATAATGTTCCCGTCCATATCGAGCAGCTCGCCCATGAATCGGGACCAGCACATATATTCGTTGTCCACCTGCCCAAAATGGCGGCGGTAAACCTGCTGCACAATATCGCCATCCCGTGCTAAAAACAGAATTTTATCGACTTTTTGTTCTTTACACAAGCGATTGATATACTGACAGAAGCCGGCAATTAACAAACCGCCGTAAATAAATCCGAACTCATAAGCGCGGTCAAACGGATGGAGTAGACCCATACCGCCATGAATATTGGTTGCGACAATACCGCGGTACAACGAGCCAGCCAGCGAGAAAGGGGTTTTAGGACGGTATTTGGTAGAAAAAAGGTTGCAAAGAGGAAAATGATATGCTTTCCAGCCGCATTTTTGCGCTTGGATTACATCGATCGGGTAATTGTCTCCAATATGCATTACCGAGCGGTGATGGAGGTAATTTTTTTCCACATAGCGGAATATTCTGCCGTCCCGCTTACTTAAATGAAGATCGCAGGATGAGAAAATACGGTCAATATGGGTATATCCGGCGTTTTCCAGAATCTGTTTTAAATAGGGAGCGGGCCAGTACATATTAGATACTACAATGATAGGTTTTTCGGCTATTACAAAGGAATCGTAAACTTTTTTAATAAATGGGTTGGCATGGCAAAAATGCAGTTCGGCTTCCAGCTCTTGCTGGATTGCAGCCTCCTTGTCAATACAAATCAATTGTTCCAGTTCATCGTAGATTTCAAATATAGTTACTTCGTTGCCAGGGGCGGAAAGGCGTGCGTTTTTTTCCGCCAGCATCCGGTATCGTTTAAAGTTTGGAATTTGGAGTTTCGTTTCCAGATAAAAGAAGACACCTTCCGGTTTTTCCAAGTAACGGAAAATCAGTGTGTCAAACATATCAAATGAAATGACATCGTAACCATTACACATCTTTGCAAGCGTTACCGGGTCATGGCGGAACTGATGACGGTATTCCGGCAGATAAATTGGTTTTTCAGAGTTTGCCGGGGGCTTAGGAGAGGGCTTCGCAAGCGGTTTGGGTGCGGGGGGCTTTGGTGTTGGTTGTACGGTGGATGAGGGTGCCGGTGGCATTTTTACTGGAGGAGTGGGCGTTGGCTTTATCGGAGATTTGGGAGGCTTAGAAAGGGTTGCGGTTTCCTGTTGAGGTGGCATTGGCAATTCTCCTTTTTCACCGTTTTTATAATAACGATTGAGTGCCATCAGGTATCTCCAAGAACGAATCCTGTGTTTTTGATGATACTTTTTGTTGTGATCTACGTAATTTTGATAAAGAGTTCGCACTTTTTCATTTTTTTCCACAAACCTTGCATAAAGTTTGTCTTTGACTTTTTTGAACAAACGCTTCATAATCACACTCCTTAAAATAGCGGGAACGATTGAAATGATATCATATCATATACGTACTAGTCCTATTATATCACAATCAAAACACAATGACAATATAAAATCCAAAAAAATCCAGTGGATTTCACGCATAAAGCGTTATAAAAATCAAAAGATTTTGGTGAAAAATCAGAGGCAATTAGAAACTTTCCAGAAGATAGAATGTATGTTAAAAACTGTGACGCAGGATTTTGGATTCGTTATTTTTCAAATTTGTGCAAAAGTTTTTAAAAAAACACTTGACAGAAATAAGATCCTTTGATATAATAAATCACGATATTTCTGGAAAGGTGTCCGAGTGGTTTAAGGAGCTGGTCTTGAAAACCAGTGATTCCGTAAGGAACCGTGGGTTCGAATCCCACCCTTTCCGCCATTTTTATTTTTATTTAGTGATCAATGGAGAAGTACTCAAGTTGGTGACGAGGCGCCCCTGCTAAGGGTGTAGGTCGGGCAACCGGCGCGAGGGTTCGAGTCCCTCCTTCTCCGCCATCATTTCACCGTAATTTTAATGGAATTACGGTGAATTTTTGTTTTTCACTGTAACACCGGTGCGATCTTCCACAGTTTTGAGATGAATGTGATGCTAAAACGGTTAAAGCTGCGGATGGAATATCAGTCGAGTATGTTATATGTGATCTGTCTCGATGGTTTTTAGTTTAATGGATTGGTGTGGGGCTTGAGAAGTTTTGATCATAAAAAAACGGATCGCTGGATATGATCCAGTGATCCGTTTTTTTGTTGTCTGTCTGATGCTATTATGCCCTTATCTCTGGCTGATTAGGTCACAACGGTAGGGCTTGCCAGACGGTACCAGCTGCCCCAGCCGATAGTTGTACCATCCGACTGTAACCGGTAGGTTCTTGTATAACGAATAGGAGTAAGACCACAAAAATAAACGTCCTGTAAAACAAGAGAGGGCGATATTTTGTAAACCAAGAGGACATAAAAGACGGAGCCTCCGTTGGGCGGGGTATCTGTTGTTTTTTCCAAATTTCCGTAGTACCAGCCGGATGTTTTGACATCGTTCAAGCTTCCGGTGATTTCGCTGCAGGTTGGACCCATGCGGAACATAATATCCGAAAAGTCGGTATTTTCCACCAGTTGAGCGGCAGCGTTGGCTCTGTCGGCAGCAGCCTCCGCAGCCTGTGAGTTGGTGTTCGCGCTTTTTGCCGCAGCGGAAGCGGAAGTTGCCGCCTCGTTTGCTGCTGTGGCTGCAGCGCTCGCCTTTTGGGCGTTTTCGGATGCCGATTTTGCCGCCGTGTCGGCTTCTTGTGCGTGCTCAGAGGCTGATTTTGCAGCGGCATTTGCAGTTTCGGCGGCGTTGGTGCAATTACGAATCGACGGTTCGACTGCCTGCAATGCGTTGATAAACGTCTGATATTCATCGGAACTTTCCACTTCATCGTAATCGTAACCTACCGGCATGACAACGGCAGTCAGCACACCGGAGGAAAGCAGTTCCTCTCCCTGAAACAGCATGACTTCACATTTCGCCTCGCCGGGAGCCGCCAGCATTTGCTGTGTTAAGGTGAATGAAACCTGACCGCTTTCCAAAACGGCGTCTTGCAATACCTGCGTGCCATCGGGTTTTCTCCAAGAGATACGGGCTGTGGTTCCGTCGGGCGGTAGAAATTTCGTTCCATCCTTCATTAGTATGAAGCTGCAATGCCGGGAATTCATATCGCCCTGTTTCGTAGTAATTTTGATACATTGTTCATTTCCAGATAAATCAATCGGTTGATTGATCTGATAGTCCATTAATATACCTCCATTTATTTTATTTTTTAGGATATCCTGCGCAATGAATTTACCTGATAATGGCCATAAAGCAGATGGGACTGCTTTTATCAATAAAATCAGTGCAATTTTATATTATCACACGTTTCGTGTAAAGTCAAGGCGTTTTTTAAAATATCTTTGCCAGAATCGAGAGATACGCGCTTCTGATAAAGATAGGGTGATGTTGCAGAAATTTTTTCTCGTTGTACCTTCATTTGACGGTTGCCGAGGCGGAGTCCAATCTATTACAATTTTTCTGTTTCCAGCAGTTTTTTATAAATTTCCGTTTTTTTCTGTCCGCTCAAGGCCGCAGCTTTTTTTGCAGCTTCCGATGGTTTGAGAGGAAGTTCCCGCGCCAATGCGACAGCCTCCTCCAAGGTGAGTTCTTCTTTTGCGGCGGGGGCGCCTTCAACGACAATGACATATTCCCCGCGGGGTGTAATTGTTTGATATTTGGCGGCGGCTTCGGCGAGGGTGGTGCGTAAAACCTGCTCGTGCAGTTTGGTAAGTTCACGGACAACGGCAACCCGGCGGTCGCCCAAAATGCGATAGAGGTCGTTCAGCGTGGTGGGAAGTTTATGAGGACCTTCATAAAAGATTAGGGTTTGCGGCAGTGAGGATAATTCGGTCAAACGGCAGTACCGACCACTTTGAGAGGTTGTTAAAAATCCTTCAAACAAAAACCGGGAGGTGGGCAATCCGCTGACGGCGAGCGCACTGATAGCGGCAGTAGGTCCTGGGACAACCTGTATTGGAAGATCCTCTTTTGCACACATACAGACCAAGTTCTCACCGGGGTCAGAAATGCAGGGCATACCGGCGTCTGTCACCAAGGCGACCGATTTTCCGGATTTTAGATAGGAAATAATTTCCTCGCCACGCTGACGTGCATTGTGTTCATGATAACTTTTGAGCGGTGTGTGAATAGAAAAATGATTGAGTAGTTTTTGGGTAACGCGGGTATCCTCTGCGGCAATCCAGTCGACAGAACGTAATATTTCTGCGGCGCGCGGAGAAAAATCGCCCAGATTTCCGATTGGTGTTCCTACAATATATAAAATCCCGTTCATAAAAACCTCCTGATCCGTCATGCGCAGTCAAACTACGGTTGTTTTGAAAGAAATATTATTTTACCATAGAACCCTTGTTTGTCTGCAAACACGGTATGAAAAAAACTTGAATTTTCCGGCGCCTGCTCTTTTTAGACTTTGATCAACGGCAAAATTGTTTAGAAGCTCCTGCGACGAGATCCGCTTGTTTCAAAGCAAAAATAGCCATACAAACGAAAGGGGAGAGGTTAATTGGAAGGCAAAAACATAGGCTTGTTTTTAAAAGTACGTCTTTTTTAATTACAGGTTTCAAAATGAAAAAACTTAGCTGTTAGACAGCAAAAATGAAGACGCCCTGTTGGAGATTTCCAATTGAGGAGGTGTAAGGGGAATTTATAATCGTTTTTGCTGTAAGTAGGAAGTTATCTTTGAAATCATCAAAGGAACCAAGTTGATTGAGTATCGTAAAAATATTCGTTGTCTTTTCTACTATAAACGTTCTGTATTTCCATCGTCGGTGTGGAGTGTAAATCGCTTATGGCGTATGTTGCACAGCTTAAGGAGAACCTTGAATTGAATGTACGAAGGGACTGTTGGCTAACAACTGAAGCATTTGTCGTATCTTCTTGCCTACGGTAAAATATACCAGTTGCTTGTCTTATGGTTGGATTGCTGCCTTTGTTGCTTCGTTTTTTAAAGGATATTGGATTATTGCTTGACGGTACGGCGTTGTTTGTGTTACAGTGTTTATGGTGGATGGGTGATTCTTCTATGGTGTTTTTTGTTGTAACTCAAACTGTATTACAGGATTTTCCATTCCCTTAATCCATCTATTGTGCTGCTACACAGCGGCGCTGTGCATTTGTAAATCTATGATTTGCAAATGGAATTGATTTATGATATAATAAATAGGATTATGTATCCAAATGAACCCGCCGCGAACTCAGGTTAGGAGGAATCACTTTGCCAAAATATAACATTGCTGTATTATTCGGGGGCGTTTCTTCAGAACATGAAGTCTCCCTTTTGTCCGCAACCTCGGTGCTACAAAATCTTTCAAAAGAAAAATACGATATCACTTGTATCGGTATTACCAAGCAGGGGCGCTGGTTGCTCTATCCCGGTCCGATCGAGGAAATTGCTACCGGTGAGTGGGAAAACCACCCCGGTTGCATTGACGCTATCATCAGTCCAAGCCGTTCTCATCCGGGCGTTCTCACTTTTTCGTCCGATGGACGCTGCGAAGAACGAACAATCGACTGTGTGTTCCCGGTTCTTCACGGTAAAAATGGAGAAGACGGCACCATACAGGGATTGCTTGCCCTCTCCGGCGTCCCTTTTGTAGGCTGTGACGTTTTAAGTTCAGCTGTCTGTATGGATAAGGATATCACCCATAGACTGCTCACAACCGCCGGCATCCGCAATGCCAACTGGGTTTCTCTGACTACGGCAGACCTCCCGTTATCAGAAGAAACATGCCTAGATATTGCCCGAAAGCTTGGGTTTCCCATTTTCGTCAAGCCTGCTAACGCCGGCTCGTCTGTTGGAATTACAAAGGCTCAAACGCTCTCTTCTTTAAGAGAAGGAATTCGTGCCGCCTTTGCACATGACAGTAAAGTGGTCTGCGAGGAGATGATCTCCGGGCGAGAAATAGAGTGCGCCGTACTTGGCAACGACCACCCGCGCGCCTCCGTCC
>CAKRVU010000064.1 GCA_934408835.1 uncultured Oscillospiraceae bacterium
GTTGAGAAGACCACCGGCTAACATGATTTCTCGATTGCGTCCTTCCAGATGACAGTTTAGCGGAATGGTTTGCCCTTTGGTGCGGTTGATGACTTCTAACGGAAGATTCTGTTCTATACGGACTCGGATGTTCGGCAGTAATAATTCGTCGCCCTGTTCAATGGAATCATAGTCTTTTGGATTGGCAAAGGTAAGCGGTAGAATCCCGGTATTGATCAGGTTTGCCTGGTGAATTCGTGCAAAGCTTTTGGTAATGACAGCCTTAATTCCCAGATACAAAGGAACCAGCGCAGCGTGTTCACGGGAGGAGCCTTGTCCGTAATTCGTGCCTCCGATAATGATTCCAGTGCCCGCCGCTTTTGCTCGTTGCGCAAAGGCGGGATCGCACGTTTCAAAGCAGAATTGAGAAAGATACGGAATATTAGAACGATAAGGAAGGATTTTGGAACCGGCCGGCATGATATGGTCGGTGGTAATATGATCTCCTGTTTTTAGGACTACCTGCGCCTCCAATTGAGAGGGCAGAGGTTTTGCAACCGGAAAGGGTTTGATATTGGGACCTTTAATAATCGGTAAAAATTTAGCGTCGTTTTCGGCCGCGGGAGGTTCGATCATGTTGTCATTGACCAAAAACTCATGCGGTATTGGAAACGAGGGCATTTCTCCCAATTCGGAGGGGTCGCTCAAAACGCCTGTTAAGGCAGAGTAAGCTGCTGTTTCAGGACTAACCAGATAAACTCCGGCGTCTTTTGTACCGCTGCGACCTTCAAAGTTGCGGTTAAAGGTGCGCAGTGAGATTCCACCTGAATTGGGGGATTGACCCATCCCGATACAAGGACCGCATGCGCTTTCTAGAATTCGCGCACCAGCTGCAATCATATCCGCCAAAGCGCCGTTTTGCGCCAGCATGGTTAATACCTGCTTGGAACCGGGGGCGATAGAAAGGCTGACGTTGGGGTGTACGCGGTGTCCTTTCAAAATATACGCTACCTTCATCAGATCGGACAGGGAAGAGTTGGTGCAAGAGCCGATACAAACCTGATCGATTGGGATTTCTCCGATTTGAGAAACCGATTTGACATGATCCGGACTGTGAGGACAGGCAGCCAGCGGTTGTAAGTCTGAAAGACAGATATCGTACACTTCGTCATAAAGTGCGTCGTCGTCTGCAGACAACGGGCTCCAGTCCTCTTCCCGTTTCTGGGCTTTCAAAAAGGCGCGTGTGATTTCGTCTGAAGGGAAGATGGAGGATGTAGCGCCCAGCTCTGCGCCCATATTGGTAATGGTCGCCCGCTCGGGAACAGAAAGGGAGCAAACGCCATCGCCGCCATATTCCACAATTTTTCCAACGCCGCCTTTGACAGTTAAGAGGCGGAGAACTTCCAAGATGATATCCTTTGCAGATACCCATGGTCTTAGTTTGCCATGCAAATTAATCCGAATCATTTGAGGCATTACAATGTGGTAAGAGCCGCCGGCCATGGCAACGGCAACGTCAAATCCGCCGGCGCCGAAGGCCAGCATTCCAATTCCGCCTGCTGTGGGGGTATGGCTATCCGAACCGATTAACGTTTTCCCGGGTTTTGCAAAGCGTTCCAGATGTACCTGATGGCAGATCCCGTTGCCGGGACGAGAAAAGTAAATGCCGTGTTTTTTAGCCACAGAGGCAATATAACGATGATCATCAGCGTTCATAAATCCTGATTGAAGGGTGTTGTGATCGATATAGGCAACGCTTTTTTCGGTTTTTACTTGATCTACGTGAAGTGCTTCCAGCTGTAGATATGCCATGGTTCCGGTTGCGTCTTGCGTCAACGTCTGATCGATTTTCAATGCAATTTGCCGACCGCGTTTTAAATCGCCTTCCGTAAGGTGATTGCGAATGATTTTCTCTGCTATAGTATATCCCATTTTTTCCTCCTTGGCGCGCCAGAACGGATAGTGGTTTTTGTTTTTATATTGACCGTTTGATTTATCAATCATTCTATTATATTGCGGTGAAATTGTCAAGTGGAGGAAGGGCGTTTCAGTTGAATGTATTTGCATATTGGAGTTAATTAAACAGATAGAACTGCGATTTGTTTAAAAAAAGTTTTTATTTTCCTCTTGCACTTTTGAGCTGGATGTATTATAATATAAATGCTTTTTTTGTTAGTTTCATTTATTTTAATAACTCCTTAAAAATGAAAATGGTTATTAAATTGTCAGATCATATGGTCTGACAGGTGAGTATTCAGGCTCTGTGCGACAATTCGCCGCGAACCATGTCAGGCGGGGAACCGAGCAGCATTAAGCGGAGGTAATTGGGCGCTTCAGAATCCCCTGTATATTCACCTGTGAGATCATAGGATTTTCATTCGATTTGAATTGCGGTGGGACGTTTTTAAATTGTGTCGGAGGAGAAGATGTGATGTATCTTGCCTTATATCGAAAGTGGCGCCCCAAAAATTTTGATGATGTGATTTCGCAGTCACATATTACCGCTACGCTCAAGAGAGAAATTGATACCGGACATATTGCGCATGCTTATTTGTTTACTGGGTCGCGCGGTACTGGAAAAACAACTTGTGCTAAAATTTTTGCAAGAGCTGTCAATTGTTTGAATTTGAAAGATGGCGAGCCTTGCGGAACCTGTGATATTTGTCGCGGATTAGAAGACGGAAGCATTTTAGATGTAGATGAAATGGATGGAGCTAGTAACAATCGAGTGGACGATGTCCGTGTGTTGCGGGAAGAAGCTGCATTCACTCCGGTTTCCTGTCGCTATCGTGTTTATATCATTGACGAAGTGCATATGCTAACAACTAGCGCTTTTAACGCGCTTCTTAAAATTATGGAGGAGCCACCTTCTCATGTAATATTTATTTTGGCGACTACGGAAGTTCACAAGGTGCCTGCGACGATTATATCCCGTTGTCAAAGGTTTGACTTTCATAGGATTCGAACGCAAGATATTCAAAAGCGTTTACTTCAAATTGCAGATCAGGAATCATTTTCCATCACGCCTGATGCTGCATTGTTGATTGCGCGTTGTGCCGATGGTGCTATGCGGGACGCTCTGTCTCTTTTGGATCAGGTAGTCGCACGGTTCGATCAGGTGACTGAGGAAGCGGTTACTGCTTCGATTGGCATTGCCGGGCAGTCCAGTCTTTTAAAGATTCATAACGCTATTGAACGAAGCGATCCGGTTTTGGCATTGAACACTCTCCGTGAATTGTATGAAGCTTCAAAAGATATGGGGCGATTATTAGAAGAGTTGATTCTCTTTTATCGGAATTTATTGGTAGAGAAAAGCGCTCCGGGAAGCGATAGTTTTATCGTTGTTTCTAAAGAGGATTACCAACAGATTCAGGAAATTGCCGGCAGAAGTTCGTACCATCGTATTTTGGAGATTCTTTCTGCTTTGCAGCAATGTTCCCGCAGATTTTCGTCCGTTACGAATAAGAGATTGGAATTGGAAATCTGTTTGATTCAGTTAACGACTCGTCAAGCAGAAAGTCCTGTTCGTTTATCTGAAATCGCACGAGAACAGTCGGTTGCCCAAACTGACCAGCCTTCTTTGAACTCGATTGAAAAAAACGGTTCTCTGCCGGAGGACTTTTCGCAGACGCGTTCTGGAAAATTGGAAGAAGCGCCCTTTCGTTCAACTTCTGAGGGTCAAAATCCTACCTCTGCGAAAGTGGAGCCTCTCTCTTGTTGGCCTGATATTTTGGAAGCTTTAAAAGAAAAGGATAATACCGGGATGTTGTCTGGTTTTTTATCCGGATCTTCAGCTTTTACACGAGGGGATAACCTCTATATTCGTTCGCCAAACCCCATTGTTACTGAAAGGATTGCCAAAAAGAAGCAGTTATTGGAAATTGTTATTCATCAATATACCGGTCAGAAATATCGGTTATTATTCAAGGGAAATTCCCCTGTTGCGGAGGGCTCATCTCCTGTAGAAAAAATGTTTGAACGCGCAAAACAAGAGGGAATTCCAATAGAACAAGAATAAAGGTGAAAATTAGGAGGAAAATATTATGAAATCAAGAGTACCAAGAGCAAATGATAATAGTATGAATGAAATGGTAAAACGTTTTCAGCGTGCACAGCAACAAATTCAACAAAAATCAGAAGAAATTGAACAGATGAAATTTACTTGTTCTTCTGGCGGCGGTGCAGTTACTGTGGTGATTAGCGGGGAAAAAATGTTGGAATCTATCTCAATTAATCCGGAAGTTGTCGATTCGGATGATGTTGAAATGCTCCAGGATTTGATTATGAGTGCTGTGAATGAGGGGCTTCGGCAGGTAGATGATCTGATGGAAACAGAGATGGGGCGGATTACCAACGGTATTCCTATGCCAGGGATTCGATAAGCTGTTATGTCAACTGAAGCATTGCCGCTGAAACGTTTGGCGGAACAGTTTGCAGCATTGCCTGGAATCGGAAGGAAAACAGCTTGGCGGCTTGCGTTTTTTGTTTTGACGCTCAATGAAAAACAGGCGGAAGACTTTGCAAACGCGATTATAGACGCACACCGCTCTATTCATCGATGTCAAATTTGTCAAAATTTTACGGAAAAAGAAGTTTGTGACATTTGTGATGACGCTGCTCGAGATCGTTCTCTTCTTTGTGTAGTAGAATCTCCGAAAGATGTCGTTGTTTTTGAACGTTCGCGTGGGTTTCATGGGCTTTACCATGTTCTTCACGGTTTGATTTCTCCAATGGACGGAATCGGTCCTGATCAGCTTACAGTCAAAGAGCTTTTGCATCGGACGCAGGAAGGCGAAATCAAAGAAGTGATTATGGCAACCAATCCGACTGTAGAAGGGGAAGCCACTGCGATGTACCTTTCTAAACTTTTGAAACCCCTGAATGTGAATGTTTCTCGTCTTGCCTATGGAATTCCTGTCGGTGGGGAATTGGAATACGCTGATGAAATGACCATCTCCAAGGCAATTGAAAACCGGAACCCATTATAAGGAGGGAAGCATCTTGTCGCAAGGAGGAAAAAAAATAGTTGCCACCAACAGAAAGGCACGGCATGATTATCATATTATTGATAGTCTTGAGGCGGGAATTTCTTTGGTTGGAACCGAAGTAAAATCCATTCGTCAAGGCGGTGTGAACCTCAAAGACAGCTTCTGTTACATTGAGGATGGTCAAATTTCCGTTCATCATATGCATATCAGTCCCTATGAAAAAGGAAATATTTTTAATCGCGATCCGCTCCGAAAGCGGATGCTGCTTCTCCATAAACGCGAAATCCGCACTTTATTTCAAAAAGTCCGTCAAAAGGGATACTCTTTAATCCCTCTTTCCCTATATTTCAAAGGTTCTAAGGTGAAAGTTGAGATCGGCTTGTGCAAAGGCAAAAAATTGTATGATAAACGTGCTGATATTGCACAACGCGATGCAAAACGGGAGATGGATCGGGCTATTAAAAAGCAAATTCAGCGATGATTTTTTATATGGGGGCGTAAAGGCTTCGACGGGAACCATGCAGTGTAGTAAGCGAGTAGAGGAGGCGCCACCTCTATAAAAGGCGCACTTAAATGTTAAGTGCAAAAAACAACACTTCTAAAATTGGATTCGTTTCTTCGAATCCGATTGCTTGCGCTGCTTAATTAGCAGCCCGTCCAAACCGGGAGGACTGCGAACCGGTAAGGATGTCATTTTAGCAGTGAACATTTTACAGAATTGTCTCGTGCTGTAAAAGGAATTAGAGACTGTCGGTTTCGAAGCTTTGCTTATCCTGGATCGGAACCGGAATATAACAGGATAAGCTACACTCGTAGAAAGCTATATGAATTGATTTTCGGACGGGAGTTCGACTCTCCCCGCCTCCACCATAGCATACAGCACTCCGTAAATTCAGGGGTGCTGTATTTTTGTATAAAGAAAAGCGGCTGCCAAAATGGCAGCCGCTTGTGCTAGTGAAAGATGTTTATTATTTTGCAGAGCGTCTTTTTTTCCTCTTACCAATGATTGTGCCGATGGATGCGAAGCCACTGAGCAACAAAAGCCCAAACCAGGCGGCAAAATCATTGTCGCCGGTTTTCGGATTGTCATCAGAACTGGTTGAATCCGCATTGTGATCAGTTGTGTTTGGGGCGCCGGAGTTGTTGTTATTGTCATTGGACTTTGGCTCATCGGGGACAATCGGCTTAGGTTTGCTGTCAGACAGGGTAGAAAATTTAGAAGGCTCACTTGCGGGAGATGCTTCGTAATTATCCGTCTCCGTATAGCGTGCTACGAAGCTGTATTCTGTATCGGGAGACAGATTGTCAAACTGATTGCTGTCTTGCCACGTATTGCCGCCGTCTATGCTGTACTGTGCCTTTGCGCCATTTTCATTATCGGGAATGACATCCAACGTGATACTGGACGTAGTCCGGTCTTTCAGTGTTGGAGCGTCAGGCGGGTTTTGCGGCGCTTTGATTACAGTAAAGTTAAGAGCGATTTGAGCTGAGGCAGCTTCTTGGTTAGCTGTAACGTTTTGCTGCAATAGGGCGTCTGTAATAATCGGCTCTTCATACTCCGCAAGAACTGTCAGTGTTTCGGGATAGTTGTTTACCACAAGACCATTCTTGGGGCGTACGGTGAATGTCGCTGTTTCGCCTGGGGCAAGCAGCGTTTGAGAAAGTGCGCCGATCTCATAGTTTGCCGCTGTAGGTTGCTTGAGGACTACATTCTGATTACCATTGTTGGTGATGGTAATGGTTTGCGCATTGGACGTTGTATCACCATACGGTTTACTGTCAAAATTCAGGCTTGAGGGGCTTGCAGAAATGGAATAGATCGGAGTGATAGAGGTTTCGCTGTGGAAATAGTGGTAGTTTGTTGCAAAGTCGGTAATGGTTGTCGGTTCAGTAAACGGAGAACCTTGCGCGGTAGTTGCACTAGCTTCGTTGTCGCCTACTTTTACTTCAATTTGATTGCCGACAATGGGATAAGCGATAAGTTCTGTATTGGAACTGACGCCAGCTGCTTCGCCGATGGCTGTCACTGTACCGCCATAGACGACGAGCTTACCACCGTTAGGATTGGGAGTATCAGAACTAGAGGCGCCGCCTCCGATTCCGATGTTGCCTGTAGCTGTTACCATACCGTTATGGATACAGACCGTGCCGCCCTTACCGTCTAAGCCGCCGCCGATTCCGGCAGCACATTCGGAATCACCTTCAGCAATGATTGTGCCTCCGTTAATTGTGACGTTTCCGCCATTGTTACCATTATCTGTCGTCATCTCTATTCC
>CAKRVU010000065.1 GCA_934408835.1 uncultured Oscillospiraceae bacterium
ATTTATAACGGTGATAAGTATTTTTTGAGCGGATGTCAATCAATAAAGGCTGATGATGAAAAAATTACGAGTGTTAGGTTGGAAGTATATAATCTTTCGGCAGATAAAACCATTTTTACAATCACTAAAGAATCTGCGGAAGAATGTATTAAGGCGTTCGAGCAAGCGCCGATATGGAATGGAAAAACTTTTTGGGATATCGAAAGCCAAATGCAATGGGTCGACGAATAACTTTGAATTTACCATAACTGGGTAGTGAGACTTTGATGTTTGATTAGTGGAATGCGGAGATGATTTCATTGTATCGTTTTGGAGCGAGAAAAATGGGAACACGTTCCATGACTAAAAATATTTTCAAGGACTAAAGAAATGATAGGATTATCTTGGAATGGGTTTTATAATAGCTTATACTATTCAATTCTGTTTTATTAAATTTCTATTTATTTTCGTGCAATTTCTCTAAGTCGGTTTTTTCAATGCGGGTTGGTCGCAAATGGTATATTTTTACTGTAAATCCTCCGTTATATCTCTTCTTTTATCGCTCGACGTACCTGTGTGCTTCAAGCTCATTCACCGCGTTTTTAACAGAGTAAATGCTTTCTTAGCTATATTATCAATTCTCCAGCAGATGGAGCATAACAAACGTGAGTTCCTTTGCATTAACGGATAAATCGATATTCGTTAGACGGTTTATTTGACATCGCCGTGAATTTTTATCTTTTTTTCGTTCTAAATTACAGACATTTTAATTCTCACTTCTAAAATTAAGATACAAAAAAGCAGAGTAAAGTTTTAATCTTAACTCTGCTTTATGTTTTATCGTAAATTGATCGTATGTTGTGGTTTTAAGGAACTTAAAACCACATAATCACGTTATTTGTTTTCCAGTGGTTTCATTGTTGGGAACAGGAGTACATCACGAATGCAATCGTTGTTGGTTAGCAGCATGACAAAGCGGTCGATTCCCATACCCATGCCGCCGGTAGGAGGCATTCCGTATTCCAGGGCTGTGAGGAAATCCTCGTCAATATCGCAGGCTTCTTCATCGCCCAGTTGTTTTAATTTTGCCTGGGCTTCAAAACGACTGCGCTGGTCGATCGGGTCGTTCAGTTCTGAGAAAGCGTTTGCAAATTCGCGACCGACAATAAAGAGCTCAAAGCGTTCAGTAATAGTCGGTTTTTGCGGGCTGCGTTTGGCAAGCGGGGAAATTTCAACGGGATAGTCGGTGATGAAAGTGGGTTGAATTAATTCTTTTTCTACATATTGATCGAAGAAAAGATTGAGGATGTCTCCGATTTTATGCCACGGTTCATATTCCAGATGATGTTCTTGGGCTATCTTTTGAGCTTCTTCGAGCGTAGTAATCCGGTCAAAATCTACTCCGGAATATTTTAGTACTGCCTCTGTCATTGAGATACGTGCAAACGGCTTCCCAAGGTCAATCTGATATTCGCCGTAAGGTAACACAAGACTGCCGGTAACCTGTTCTGCTACAGTTCTCATCAAGCGTTCGGTAATATCCATCATGCCTTCAATATCGGTATATGCCTGGTAAAGCTCCAGCAGGGTGAATTCCGGGTTGTGGCGGGTATCTGTTCCTTCGTTCCGGAAGACGCGTCCCAGTTCATATACCCGTTCAAATCCTCCTACAATCAACCTCTTTAGATGAAGCTCCAGAGCGATTCGAAGATACATTGGGATATTGAGCGCATTATGATGGGTGCGGAAGGGACGAGCGGCGGCGCCTCCTGCCATATTGTGTAAAACGGGCGTTTCCACCTCTAAGAACTCCTGTTCGTCCAAAAAGCGGCGGATTTCCGTGATGATACGGCTTCGTTTGATAAAAGTGTCTTTGACATCCGAATTCATGATCAAATCCAGATATCGTTGGCGGTATCTGGTATCAGTATCCCGCAATCCGTGCCATTTTTCTGGAAGGGGGAGGAGGGATTTGGATAAGAGAGTAATTTCGGTAGCCTTGATGGAAATTTCACCGCGGCTAGTGCGAAAAACAGTTCCGACCACTCCGATGATATCACCGATATCCCATTTTTTAAATCCCCGATAAACCTCTTCTCCAACGCTGTCTATACGGATATAGCACTGAATTCGTCCCGAACGGTCGCAGAGGTCCAGGAAGCTCGCTTTTCCCATACCGCGTTTTCCCATGATACGCCCTGCGAGAGAAACAGCGGTTCCTTCGAGTTTTTCAAAATGCTCAATGACGTCCGCAGCATGCGCGGTTACTTCATATTTTGTGATTTGAAACGGATCTGCTCCATTGGCCTGTAGTTCCTTGAGTTTATCCCTGCGAATTTGCAGTAATTCTCCTAATTCTTGTTGCGTCTCTTTGTTTTCTGGCATTGTTTTCGTCCTTCCTGAATTTTCGCAAAAAATGGAGGTGAGTTGATTCGCCTCCATATGCTTTGCTATTACATCAAAATGATTTATCTGATAATTTCTAAAATCTCAAACTGAATCGCGCCTGCGGGAACGTCCACTTCAACGATCTCTCCGGGGGAGTGTCCTAAGAGCGCTTTTCCGACCGGGGATTCATCAGAGATTTTTCCATCCGCCGGATTCGCTTCGGTGGAGCCTACAATCCGGTATTCCAGCACCTCGTTCATTTCCAGGTCTTTGATTGATATGCGGCTTCCAATGTGGATTTTCTCTGTATCCAGCTCATCTTCATTTACCAAGGTAACATCCTGAAGCATTGATTCGAGCTGCGCAATGCGAGCTTCTACTCTTGCCTGTTCGTTTTTGGCTTCGTCGTATTCGCTGTTTTCAGACAAATCTCCGAAGGAAAGAGCTACTTTGATTTTAGACGCTACTTCTTTTCGTTTGACTGTTTTGAGTTCTTCCAATTCCTGCTCAAGCTTTACCAGTCCATCATTTGTGAGTACGGTTGCCATATGCCACTCCTCCTTTAATTGATAGCGGACTATATTATAAATGTGTTCCATTTTTAGAATAGAATGATTTCATTATAGAAAATTCGGTATGGAATGTCAAGCGTTATTTTTTGAAACCGTACGGATATAATGAAAAAGAATTTGTTGCGCAACGCCTGGGCAACTTTGAACTTGAAGGCTGACGCCGCTTGGGTAGTATTGAGTTAAGACGCGGTTCATCCAAACGTCGATAGGGAAGGCGTCCAGGCGGTGAAATCCGTAAAGAAGGGCGCATTCCGCCACTTTTTTTCCAACGCCCTTGATTTGAAGGAGTTCGTTTCGCGCTGTTTGCAAATCCGCTTCTGCAATGGTGGCGAGAGAAACGGTGCTAGAAGATACTTTTTGCGCGGCGTCTAAGAGATAGCGGGCGCGGAATCCTGCGCGGATAGGGGCCAGCTCTTCAACGGTACACGCTGCCAACCGCTGCGCGGAGGGGAAGCTGTAGCCATTTGGTATTTTCGAGCCGAATTGGGCGCATAACCGGTTGACAATCCCTTTGACTCGGGGAATGTTATTGTTGGCGGACAGAATAAAGCTGCACAAAGCTTCCCAAGGCTCCTGACGCAGAATATGTATTCCGCTGACCTGCTGGCAAGCGGTCTCCAAAAAGGGATCTCCGCAAAAGCCGTCCAGTAAAGAGGAATAATCGGTGTCAAGGTCAAAATAGTGTTCCCAAAAAACTGAAAAGTCCTGGTATGTTTCTTCGGAGCAGAGGATCGATTCGCCTTCTTGAGTAAAGATGGCGGAGCGGGCTCCGGCAAAAACAAGATACGAGTTTTCCGCTAGTTTTTCCGCGCGAAAGCACTGACCGCATTCTAATGTATTCGCCAGGGAAAACCCGGGCGTTTTGATTTTTACGGATTTGGACAAAACGGACGTTTGCACTGTGATATCCCTCCTTGTTTTTTTACATTATAAAACAAATTTGTAAAAATAGCAAATCAAATCCCGGTTTGCTCTTGCTTTCTGATTCCGTTTTGGTTATAATAAAAAACATATAGAGGAATTTCCTCGTGATTTGGAGGTAGTAAATATGCCAGTAGTCGATCATCAACAGTATTGCGCCATGCTTGAGCATGCGTACCAAAACCATTATGCTTATCCTGCTTTTAACATTTCCAATATGGAAACAGCGAGCGCGGTTCTTGCAGGTCTAGCCGCGGCAAAGTCGGATGGTATCATTCAGGTTTCTACCGGCGGTGCCGCCCATGCTTCCGGTGCCACTGTGAAGGACAAGGTTTTGGGCGCTATTGCCATTGCCAACTACGTGCAGTTGGTTGCCGATCAATACGATATCAATGTTGCCCTGCATACGGATCACTGTAAGGCGTCCAATATTGACGATTATCTGATTCCGCTGATTGAGGAGACGGAGCGTCGCCGTGCCGCCGGGTTACCCAACCTGTTTAACAGTCATATGTTTGACGGTTCGGATATCAGTCTGTCGGAAAATTTGAAGATTTCTGAAAAGCTGTTAAAACGCTGTGCGAAAAACGATATCGTTCTTGAAATTGAAACAGGCGTTGTCGGCGGCGAAGAGGACGGCGTGAACAACGAGGGCGTACCAAACGAAAAGCTGTACACGACGCCGGAGGATATGTTGCAAGCTTATGAAACGCTTGAACCGATCGGCGGCACTTATATGATTGCTGCTACGTTTGGAAACGTGCATGGAGTGTATAAACCTGGAAATGTGAAGCTGAATCCGAAGATTTTGCTCAGCGGACAGAAGGCGCTGCAACAAAAGTATGGAGCGGACAAGGGCTTTAAGTTGGTATTTCACGGCGGTTCTGGCTCTACAAAAGAGGAAATTCACGAGACGTTGGAGTACGGTGTGGTAAAAATGAATGTGGATACCGACACACAATATGCGTTTACACGTCCGATTGCAGACCATATGTTTAAAAACTATGACGGCGTGCTGAAAATAGACGGTGAGGTCGGTGTGAAAAAGACATATGATCCGCGTTCATACCTGCAAAAAGCGCAAAAGGGTATGGCTGACCGTGTGATAGAAGCCGCAGAAGATCTTCGCTCTGCCGGGAAGCACATTGTATTTTAACGATTGCCGGTTGCGCTGGAGCGAAAATATGGCATCCATTGAACCGACAGGCTCTTTGACAAAAATTTGATTCATTTGAAAAATAAAATATCTCCAGCATTGGCGTGAACAAGTTTGTGAAAAATGGACAATAGAAAAATCTCCTTCTTGATGTAAAATTATACACTGGGAGGGGGATTTTTTATGCCGAAAAATTATAGACATCTAAGTAATTGTGAAAAAGAAATATTGGAATAAAAAACAAAGGTTCAGAAATATAGGAATAGCTAGGAATTTATGAATGACATGAGAATAAATCAGAGGCTTCAACAAAATAGAAAGCGGAAAATTAGAAAGATATAAATAGGACAAAGAATTCATAAAAAGCAAATGATGGATTGTCGCCATCAATACAAGATTAGATAAGCTGGTAGAAATGAGATATGCAATGGCAAACCAAGATAGATATATCAAGAGATTAGAAACGAAAAATGATTAATGATGGATTTCCTTTCTCTTACAGAAAGATTGTGAATCTATCAATTAAATATAAAGTAATATTTAAATACAGGTATAAGTACAACATTAGTGAAATGTGTAGATTCTTTAATGTATCAGGAAGTGGATAATTGCATTTTTGCAACGAGTAGATAGTATCGGATGAGAGTATCAGTAAGAAGGCAACAAATACTTGTGGTTACCGTAGATGGCTTGAAAAACAAAGAATATGCAAGAATCCAAGGGTAATGTAGAAACACAATTTGCTGGCAGTAGTTCAAAAAAGATTCAAGTATGTATGAGATCATTTACATAAACATCCTAATTTGCTTAACAAGGAGTTTGTTGCCGACAGACCTAATCAAGGATGGACTAATGACATATCTTATATATCGACGACACAAGGTAACTGCTACTTTTTCGTAATTAGAGATCTTTATGACAATGGTATTGTAACATAAAAAAGGTGATATTATGTTTTTTAGGCCAATAGAGTATTTTCAGGTGGTTATTGAAAAGGGGAATTTTTATCTTGCTGCAGAAAAGTGCAACATTTTGCAATCGTCAATATCTCAACAAATAAGAAAGCTTGAAGAAGAAACCGGTGTTCAATTACTCGACAGACATAATAGAACATTTACTTTGACAGAGGCAGGCGCCTATTTTTATCGTAAAAGCGGTGTAGTTATGGATGATATTAAACAGCTCATTGCAGAAACAAAACGAATTAGCAATCATACCAATGCTGTGATTCGACTTGGGTATTATAAAGGATATTCAAGCGATGAGTTGACAAAAGCAATTGCAGATTTTTCACAAAAATATCCGACGGTTGATATTGAAATTATATCGGGCAGTCATGGACAACTGTATCATGCACTTGAAGATAACACTGTTGATTTGGTGCTTAATGACCAAAGACGTGCGTTTTCAAGTGCATATCACACATTGTTTTATCCGAAAGCAGAATATATATTGAAATTTCATCAAGAAATTCTTTGAGCAAATTGAAAGAAATAGAAATTGATGACTTGAAAAATACGCAGTGTATTCTTGTTACAAATGTAAATTCAAGGGATGAGGAACGACAATATTACGAAAAAATAGTTGGATTAAGATGTAATTATATTTTCTCTGAAACTCAACAGGATGCAAGGTTGAAAATCTCAACAGGTCAAGGCTTTATGCCGGTTGATGTTATAGGAGAACAGCAATGGTTTGATACAGCCGTGAGTCGAATACCTTTGTTGAGAAACGGTGAACAGGTTACAAAAATTTATTGTGCATTTTTGAAAAAGGATAATTCAGGTTATTATACTGAAGAATTTGCCGATATGCTTCAAAATCAATTTTAAATATACAAATAGAATGATGGATCATATTTTGATTCATCACAACAAAACGAGAGTTCTTTTGATGTTTCGTTTTGTTGTGTAAAGAAAACCCACTCGCTAGGCGAGTGGTTCGGTGGAAGACGAAAGCCGATGATGTAGAAAAAGAAACTCCTTTTGGTGTAGAATAAGGTTGCGGCTTGACAACTGCAAAAAACACCAAAATGAGGTCATCAAGATGAATGGCACGGATAGTTT
>CAKRVU010000066.1 GCA_934408835.1 uncultured Oscillospiraceae bacterium
GGGCGTTCCCGTAAAAAATCTGCGAAACTTCAATGATTTGCAGCTAATATAGGAAATCCCTATGGCAAACGCCGAATAAATCACCATAGCGATCAAAGGCAAGAGAAAATCATCTTGCAGCGAAGTTGCCATCTCAGCAGCGATTGACCCAATGGTAATCCCGTTGATATAATCAAACAAACTCAATTGAGAAACTTGCCGCTTCCCCATTAGCTTGGTCAGTAAAAACAATACAATGACCGACCCGACAGAAGAAAGAATTACATTCAATATTTCCATACCACACAAGCCTCCTGCTTTTTATTAGAATACCCATGTAGAATGAATTTATCAAAAAATACTATTCCATTTACTTTCCCTGCTATCGCACGACCTTTACAATTTAAAAACTGGCAGTGTTCAACCCGTCTCTATTTCATTTAGTTCAGTAATATCTTCAAACACGCTGAGGCTCCTCTTTAAAATCCCTTTCATATATGCAATCAATATGCCATAATTGGTAACAGGAATCCCTTGCGCCACAACCCGTTGCATCCTTGTCTGCATTTCCCGCGCATTTAACATGCAACCGCCGCAGTGGATAACAAGGGCATATTTTGACAAATCTTCCGGAAATTCCCTGCCTGAGGCTGTTTCAATTTTGATTTTTTTCCCCGTTGTCTCCCGAAGCCAACGAGGAATTTTGACAGTACCAATGTCCTCGCATTGACGGTGATGGGTACAACCTTCAGCAATTAAAACAGTATCTCCGTCTTTCAACGTTTTCATTGCCGAAACCCCCTGAATCGACGTCTTTAAGAACCCTTTATACCGCGCCATCAAGATAGAAAAGGAGGTAAGCGGTATATCCTTGGGCGTTTCCCGATCTACGAAAGAAAACGCCTGACTGTCAGTAATCACCATAGCAGGTGGTTCCGCAAGACGATCAAGGGTTGTTTTCAATTGAGCATTTTGAACAACAATTGCAGTCGAATCGCCGTCAAGAATATCCCGAATCACCTGCTGCTGCGGCAAAATCAGACGCCCCTTTGGCGCAGAAGCGTCAATCGGAGTCACCAAAAGGACAAAATCGTTCGGCTTCAAAAGATCACGAACCAAAAAACGCCTCTTCTCCCCGGTCTTCATCATGGCTCCAATTCGTTCTTTCAGTTCCTGAATATGGGTTCCCTGTTTGGCGCTAACAAATATCTCATTCTCTGACGCGCTCCGCCCTGTATCAGAAAGCTCGCTTTTATTATAAACGATCAAATACGGGATACCACTCGCTTGAATGAGGCGCAGCAACTCTTCCTCGGGCGCGCCAAACCCCTCGATCATATCTACCACCAAAACAGCAATATCCGTTTTCCCCAACACCTGTTTGGTTTTTTGTACCCGCAGAGCGCCGAGAGTCCCTTCATCGTCAAACCCGGGGGTATCCAAAATCATGACCGGTCCTATCGGAAGCAATTCCATTGCCTTATAAACCGGATCGGTTGTAGTCCCCTTGACACTGGACACTACTGATAGTTCTTGACCAGTAATTGCATTGACCAGACTGGACTTTCCCGCATTTCTGCGTCCAAAGAAGCCAATGTGAACCCGCTCCGCAGCAGGTGTATCAGACAATCCCATCATTATCACCTCAAAACCGGTAGTCCCGGATTCCATTCTCAATTTGAACAAGGCGATCCCGGCAGATTTCGCGCACCTTTTCATTTGGAATCTTGTTCCATTCCGCCTCAATCAAACGTTCGCCAATCTCGCGCGTCTGCTCCGAAGCGTAATCCATTAAAAACTCTTTTAATGTCATCAATGCGTTGGGATGACAACAATTTTGAATCTGCCCGCTTTTACAAAGCGTCATAAAACGATCCCCTGTCCGCCCTTCGCGGTAACAAGCTGTGCAAAAAGAGGGGATATACCCAATTTCCATCAACCATCGAACCACCTCGTCCAACGTGCGCTGATCCGACACGTCAAACTGTTCAGTGTCAACAGGGCGTATCTTATCTGTGTAACCGCCAACAGTGGTGCGCGAACCGCCACTCATTTGAGAAACGCCCAAACGAATCACCTTTTCGCGCACCGCCTGACTCTCACGCGTGGAAACGATGATTCCGGCGTAGGGCGTTGCAATCCGAATCAGCGCGCAAATTTTGGCGAAGGTCTCATCGTCAATTCCGTGATCGAAGCTGTCAGGATCGATATCGTTGGCTCGCTGAATACGCGGCACACTGATGGTATGCGGTCCCACACCGTGCACTGCCTCCAAATGCTCGGCATGCATCAGCAAACCGGCAAACTCATATTTATAGCGCTCCAGCCCAAACAAAACGCCAAGACCAACATCGTCAATTCCAGCCGCCATCGCCCGATCCATCGCCTCGGTATGATACTGGTAATCATGCTTCGGGCCGGTCGGGTGCAGCTGCAAATAGCTTTCTTTATGGTAGGTTTCTTGAAATAAAATGTAAGTTCCAATTCCAACCTCTTTGAGCTTACGGTAGTTTTCCTCTGTAGTCGCCGCGATATTCACATTGACCCGCCGAATCGCACCGTTTTTATGTTTAATAGAATAGATGTTTTGAATACTCTCTATGATATACTCAATTGGGTTCAGGGTCGGATGTTCCCCCGCTTCAATCGCTAATCGCTTGTGCCCCATATCCTGAAGCGCAATCACTTCCTTCCGGATTTCCTCCTGCGTCAGTTTCCGCCGTGGTATCACCTTGTTTTTCAGGTGATACGGACAATAAATACAACCGTTCACACAATAATTAGAAAGATAGAGCGGCGCGAAAATTACAATGCGGTTCCCATAAAAATCCTTCTTAATCTGTTCTGCCAACGCATACATTTCGGCAATTTTTTCAGGATTCTCACAAGCCAGCAGCAACGACGCTTCCCGGTGAGACAATCCTTTCCGAAGCTTTGCTTTTTCCAGCACCTGATCAATCAACGGAAGATTTTCCTTGTTTCGATCGGCATATGCCAATGTATCGAGAATTTCCTCATGACTAATAAATTCTTCCGCTCGATCTGATTTTGGCTGATACATAATCTGTTCCTCCTCTTTTTTTCAATCACACGATTTCATCCTGCTTCAGAGTTCGCGTCAAATGCTTTTTTACTGTGCTGCTGAAAAGTTAGAATATACAGTCTTCGCCTTCACGCCAGGTAATCTCCCCGTCTTCCCTGTCAGACCGTTAATCACGTCCTGCGTTGCGTCCACTGCAACGCTGATAATATCAACGCCTTTATCGCGATACGGTATCCCCATCCTGCCAATGATGATATCCCGATATTCATGCAAAATTTGATTGAGCCTTTCCACCGACTCCGGGTTTTCTACAATAATCACAACCACTGCAATACGTGTTTCCATCATTTCATCCCCCTAAAAAACAATCACCGCGCCCCGAAAAAGACGCAGTGACCCAAATAACGTTTCTATTTTTTACGTCTTTCATCTCAAATGAGTTTCGATGTCAGAACTTTCCTGTTTTATGACAGCTCCCTTTGATGTATTCCAACGAAATCAACGTTACAATACTTCGTCGTTAGTATACCTCATTTTGACGTTAAAGTCAAGCGGCGTTTCCCAATTCATCACGCCTGTTTCATAAAGATAGCATTATAGAATTTGGAAGATGGGATAGATGGAAAAAATAAGAGAATAGATATGTAAAAAATGCCATTGACAGACGTACTGCTCACCATTATTTGTGTGGTGCTATGCGAAATAGGTACACTGGAAAACCTAGTGATTTACGAAGAAACCCGTAAGGAACTTCTGTCAAAAGAACTTGAAATTTAAAAAATACCATCGAAAACAACATTTGTGAGAATCTTAGGCATTGTGATGGCAGAATGTTCGGAAATGTAGTGATCGATCGCTGTGGAAATGGTTTTGGAACAGAAGGAAAAGTGGAAATAAAAGCGATTTGTAGTACTGACCCCATACAGTGCACTACAAATTTTAGTGCATATATCACAGGCAACGGCGTGATTATTGAACAGGAAGCAATCCATTAAAAGACCAATGAAATCCCAGTTTTTCAAAATATGTTGAACGATGTTAAACATAAAAGAAAAAACCATTATCGCAGACGCTATACGCTGTCAGAGTGAAACTTGCCGTAAGATTATCTAGCGTAAAGAAGATTGTTTATTTGAAGTGAAGGAAAATCAGTCCACTTTGCTAGAAGATGTTTGCTTATTTTTTGAAAATGCAGACAAAAAACAATTAGAAAGTTCCCAAACTTTGGAGAAGAGCGCAGGACGAATTGAAAGAGAAAAAAAGAAAACCTACCGTAAAATGTGAAGGAAATTTCTTTTCCAAAAGCGTACAGACAGACGAAATCGCACACCGTTTTTGAGTTAAACGAGAAATGTGGAAGTGCGAGGGCAGCGCAGCAGGGAAATCGGTTACTATATCTCTAGGTGAGATACAACAGCAAAGCAGTTTACGTCACTTGTTAGAGATCATTGGAAGACTGAATCTATACACTGTTTCTTTTTTGGAAGATAGTTATCGTTTCTTGAACGAAAACGCACAATAAAGCTATGAATGCTTTACTAAAATTTCCTCTTGCGGTCCATAAAAATTTGATTGCTGCGGCTGTTAAGAAATCTTCTATCAAGACAAGTGCCATTTCAGTTCTTTTGGACGCTAACCGTTTGCTTGATCTCCTTTTTATGAGCCGAGCGTGATCTATAATCTTCTTAGTCAACGGCAAATCTCTATCTGGAACAAATACATGGAAAACAACACCATAATACTCGCTGCAGGATATATTAAAAACACAGCACATTTCACTTATCCCGTATTTTCTTTGTAGCGATAGATTACTTTACACTCAACGTTTGTCCTCATTTCCTTTTGGAAAGTAATATAAAATTCCGTATTGATTTGTTTCTCATTTTAAGCAACTTAGTTTCTATTTCATTTTAAGCAAGAATGTATTTTGGTTCAGTGACTTTATCTTAATCGCTTAAAACATGATTTTTCAACGGCCTATCCCTTTATATTGACTGAGATTTTACTTGATTTCAGTTATAATTTCCTTGTGAAAGCCCATATTCATTTTGCAATTAAACTCTCTCTTAAAACTCTTTTACTTTCAGTTCCAAAATTTTTTTAGTTATAAGCGTAGATAAAAGCTATCTCAACCTAAAAAACGGAATCGGTTTATTTTTTTAAATTTAATTTTTACTAACTATATAGTAATTTCTTTTGCACTATCTGTATAACATAAAACAATTTAGATAGAGATAACACTCTTTTTTATCTTTCCTTTTCATTAAATATACTGTCGGTTTGTTTTTCTTGTGTCGTTATTGCTTATGTTATTATATTCATGAGAAATTGGTAAAGTTTAGATCTGTTTTTTATCATTTCATCATAATCTTTCTGTTTGTCATTCCTTTTTTCCTACTACACACGCTGTTGGCAAACACTCAAATATTCATCTATTTTACAATTTGTTGATAATTATCTATAATCTGACACGTTGCTGTAATCCTCATGATTCTTGATATTGCTCTTTTAAACTATCAATGGTATAATATCGGTAAGGACAAATCCTTTCAAAAAAGAGAAGAATATGACAAGAGCTTTTCATCCAAAAATCATTCCAAACAAATTTTATAAAGGAGCGAACAAAGCATGCTTACCATTTTAGCGCCTGCAAAGCTGAATTTATCATTGGATATTATTGGAACCAGGGAAGATGGATATCATTTGCTGCGAAGCATTATGAAGACAATCACCCTATATGATACCATCAAACTAAAAAAATCGGATAGAATATCGCTTAACTGCAATCAGGAGGAAATTCCTACAGGAGAGGATAATTTAGCTTATCGAGCTGCCACGGCATTTTTTGAAACAACCGGAATCGCCGGCGGAGTTTCTATTACGCTGGAAAAGAACATTCCGTTTGGCGCTGGTCTTGGTGGCGGAAGCTCGGATGCTGCTGCAACACTCACAGGATTGAATCAGCTATATCAAACCGATCTGTCGTTGGAGGAGCTCTCCCTTTGTGGAATCTCTATCGGAGCAGACGTTCCTTTTTTTCTGTCTGGCGGAACAGCCCTTATTGAAGGGATCGGAGAACGTTATACCCAATTAAAAAATTTTATGCCTTGTTGGTTCGTTGTTGTCAAGCCGGCATTTTCTGTTAATACCTCGGAGGCCTATCAATTGTTTGATCGATTAGAACAGGTATTACATCCAAAAACAGATAGCCTAATCAATGCAATTATGCAGGAAGATTTACCTTCTTTTTGCCAGAAAGCAGGAAATGTTCTTGAATACGCAGTAGATATGCCGGAAATATCACAACTCAAAGAGCAGCTACGTCTGTTTGGTGCCGTTTATTCTGCCATGACAGGAAGCGGATCTGCCGTTTTTGGAATTTTTGTTTCCCAAAAAGCTGCGGAGTCGGCTGCGTCTTACCTACAAAAAGAAGGCGTCAAAACGTTTTTATGCCATTAAATGGAAAAATTTATCATTCAATTGATTAAATAATTCTCAAACCGCCGATACTCAGGTTAACGATGATGGAGGCGGTTTTATGAAAACGATGACAAAAAAACATATCTATTGGATAGAATTTGCGGTTATCTTAGGAATGCTGATTGCGCTGTTTGTTTGTTTTTCTGGACTCGCTTCAGAAAGTGAAGCAATCAGCGACCAGGTGCTGCGACTTCATATTCTTGCCAACTCTGACAGTGATGAAGATCAAGCGTTAAAATTGAAGGTACGCGACGCCATCCTAGAGGAATATGATTTTGGGATGGTAGACGACTTGGTGGAAGCGGAGCAATATGCGTCCGATCACCTAGACGACATCACCCAAACGGCGCAGCAGGTAGTATACCAAGAAGGGTATGATTATCCCGTTCACGCGGAGCTTGTAAATATGTTCTTTGATACACGCGAGTATGACGATTTTACCATGCCGGCAGGACGATACGACGCGCTGCGAATCACAATCGGAGACGCACAGGGACAC
>CAKRVU010000067.1 GCA_934408835.1 uncultured Oscillospiraceae bacterium
CGGTAACATCAGGATGCAGCTGCAGGACCGAAGCGGGTACTCTCGGCGTAATCGGACCGCATAAAGCAGCTTTCATCGCCTCTGCTTTGCTTTCGCCGTTCGCAATCAACAAAATCTTTTTTGCTTGCATAATCAATCCGATTCCCATAGTAAAAGCAAATTTTGGAGTCTTATCCTCTCCGTCGAAGTATTTTGCATTTGCCTCAATGGTACTAGCTGTCAGCGCAACGCAGTGTGTTCCTTTGATAAAAGCGTCAGCAGGCTCATTAAAACCAATATGCCCGTTCCGTCCAATTCCCAATAACTGGATATCTGTTCCGCCTAAGGAAGATATCAGTTGATCATATCTGGTACATTCCGCCTGATCATCCTCAGCCATTCCGTTCGGAAGATGTACGTTTTCCTTTTTTATATTTACATGAGAAAACAAATTGTCATTCATAAAGTAATGGTAGCTTTGCTCATGATCTTTAGGAATCCCTTTATATTCGTCCAAATTAACTGTACGGATTTCAGAAAAGTCCAAAAATCCATCGTGATTCCGTCTCACCAGCTCTTGATAAATGCCAACCGGCGAAGCACCTGTCGCCAAGCCCAGTACAGAATTTGGTTTGATCAGAATTTGAGCAGCTATCAAATCAGCGCCTCGTCGGCTTAACTCCTCAAAATCTTTTGTTTGATATACGTTCATTTTTTTCCTCCTGCTTGTTTCAATATTCATATTATATAGAAACCATAGAAAAAATCAACCGATATTGGATAAATTTCTATATTGTTTTTGTTTTTTGTCAAAAAGGAGCGCCTGTTTCTCAATCAGGCGCTCCTTTTTTCGTTTGTTACTCTTTTTCTGTATAGAAGGTGCAGCCGCTTTCAGGCGAACGCCATACCTTCCTCCTTGCTTGACGATTTCCGGTTCCTCTAAAGCCAATTCCTCCAGCGATGGCATTACAATCCCATAACCTGTCGCCTCAACCTCTTCTAAGGCTCCTGCAACACGCTCATACTTTTTCTTAATTTTAGCAAGCTCGATCATACGCGGCAACAAATCAGCTTCTCCGTCAATCTGAAGCCCGGTAGTTTCACCCAAAATGCGATAAAACAAATCCGGTTGTAATACTACTCGAATATGTGCGCTTCCCCGTCCGAGGTCAATCGAATCCACCTCGCTTTGAACTACATACTCCGATTGACCGATTTTACCAATCCGCTCGCTCACCTCGCTGATTCTCAAAGGCTCGGAAAAAGCGTCCCGAATATGCGAAAAAAGATCTGTCTTCAACCAATGATCTCCTTCGATCATCGTCACCCATTTTGGCATATCCACCGAAATTTGTTTGATTGGGAATCGATAAAGCACCTGTTTGAGTATTTCAAGGATATCAGATTCCTCCAATTCCAGGCAATTGACCGGGAGAACTGCAACCCCATATCTTTGCTCCATATCCTCGCAAAGCGCCTGCATCCTAGAAGATTTGGGATCCATACAGTTTAAAAGCACAACAAAGGGCTTATTAATACTCTGCAACTCGCGAATGACGCGCTCTTCCGCTTCTTCATATTCTTCCCTCGGAATGTCGCTGATGCTTCCATCGGTGGTAATTACCAAACCAATGGTGGAATGTTCCGTAATCACCTTTTGTGTTCCAACCTCAGCCGCCATATTAAAGGGAACTTCCCCTTCAAACCACGGCGTCATCACCATTCGTGGCATCTCGTTCTCAATATATCCCAGCGAACTCGGCACAATGTAACCCACACAATCAATCAGACGGACGCGAAGGGTTGCGTTGTCGTCAAGCTTCAGCTCCACCGCCTCTTCCGGAATAAATTTCGGTTCAGTTGTCATAATGGTCTTTCCCGCAGCGGATTGCGGAAGCTCATCGGTAGCCCGTTCTCTCTGAAATTGGCTGTCAATATGCGGAATAACCAGGGTTTCCATAAATTTTTTGATAAAGCTTGACTTTCCTGTTCGAACCGGTCCAACAACACCAATATAAATATCCCCGTTGGTGCGGCGGGCAATATCCCGATAAATATTCTGTTCCATCATTTTCCCCCTAAAATATACGAAAGTGCCGCCGCACACGGCGGTCTGTAAAAAAACAAGCTGTTTCTCTTTAATCTTTATGAGAAAAGACAGCAGATTATGAATCCTGCTCTTTTTTAATCACCGAACAATGGGAATCATAAGCATTCCCTCGTCGTTGATTACAGGCTGTTCCAACTCGTTCTCACGCATAATCGCCTCAATTGAGGTGGAAAATCGTTTTGCAATCTCCCATATATCCTCTCCCGGTTCCGGATAATACAGCGTAAGCGCGTCTGTAGAAACCTCTTTTGGCGCGTCTTCATCCACCATAATGTCCGTCATCATGTCTACCTCATGAGAACAAGTGATTTTTCCGCTCAGGAATACCGTAACTTTCAAATCTGCCCGTTGCCCCTCTATCATGTGATCAATCATAATCGGAATCGCTTCTGCCTCAACAACCGGATCGCCGCAAGAGTAACGCTGTGCAATTTGAAAGGACACAGGAATACTCCTCTCGTCAATGACAGGTTCGCCGTTTTCGTCCGCGCCTGACAATATCAAATTCAAAGAAGCTGTAAAATCAATCATATCATCGTTGAAAGTGCCCGACAAATTGGTAATCGTAGCATAACTGTCGTAAATTTCTCTCAACTGCGGCAGGTCAAAGCTTTGAGACAACATCACCTTTTGATGGAACGTTTCCTGTTTTCCCGTCACACGAATCCGCTTTTTGGTTGGAGTAATCTGATAGGAAGTAGAAAAGGCGTCCGTAATCATTTGCAGCTCCCGCGGAAGAAAAGCAAAACAAGAAATGGTAATATCAGCCTCAATCTCCAGTCCGCCCTCTATTGTTGAGGTTTCCACTGTCGTCACCTCATACCTGACATCGCATTGATAATCCTCATCCACACCCGGCATATCCAGAATCTGGCTGACTGGAATTTCGGTATCCAATGTATGGACGCGTGCAGGCTCCTCCTGCGTCCGATAAATAATATGCAAATATGCGGTTCCTTTAGAGATCGCTTTATTTGCAATCAGCTTACAAGAATCGGGGACGGCAGCCATTTCAACCGCAAGCAATTCTCCAACGGAAGGGTGCCCTTCTAAATCAACCTGTTCAGAAAGGCTGAATTGCCGATTTTCCCAAAGCTGCTCTCCGCTGCTCGGCAAAGAAGAGCGCCTTAACTGAATTCCAGCGCCCTGCGCGTCAGCTAAAATCACCTCGTCCCGCTGGGAAGTGACAACCAGCTGAATGGTTACCGCGCCGCGCAAATCTATCTTTCTAGGATTGACAACCCGGCAATTGACATAGTCGGTGGTCGCCTGATAGGAGATCATCGGCGATTGTATGTCAGCGTTCAAATCGGACGACTTTGAAAATGGAATTTTCTGTACAATAGAATGTAATTGATTTTCCTCTTCATCCACATACAACAGATGTACCACAGCGACGCCATCCATTACCAACTTGTCGCCGGATGTTCGGCAAGCATAAATATGAGGAGTTACCCGACATTTTAACAATTTAAAAATGCTCGGGTAATAATCCGGAAGCGTATATTCCAGTTCTACCGGCTGCTCCAACGCGCGATCCAGTACCGTTTCATTCATTCGAACCGTTTCATGTGTTACATTCATTTCCATAAAACTCTCGCTCCTTTGTTTGCTTTTACCACCCGATTTCCGGGCAAGACGGCAATATCTTCTATAAAGAATATGAAAAAGCTGTCCAGGTTATGCCGAATCTGCAGCAAAAGAATCATACCTTTTCTTTCATCCTATAAAAAAGCGGCGCTTGATATGAGAAAAGGCTGCCGCGCCGGTGATTTTCACCCATGGCGCAACAGCCCTTGTCGTCATTCTACAGATTTTAACGATTCAATCATATCAATTTTCTTCATTCTACGACTCATCATCAAATGAACCAGAAAAGCAAAAACAAAGGTCAAAAGGATAGAAAGAAGATAACTTTGCCACTGAATGCTTCGCCCAAGCATAATGTAGTCCATTTCGACCGTTTGTATTACAAATCGGAACAAAAAGCGTCCGAATAGCAATCCGAGTAAGCAACCTGCTGCCGTAAACACAACCGTTTCCCGATAAATATAAGAATTGATCTCACGATCAAAAAGTCCAAGCACTTTTAGGGTAGCAATTTCCCTGATTCGTTCACAAATATTGATATTGGTCAGATTATACAGCACAACAAGCGCAAGCACCGCAGCCGCAACCACTAAAACCATAATAACTGTATTGATACTATCAAGGGAATCTTGTACCGGCCCGATGATATCCTGCGTCATGATCACACAGGAAACGCCATCCAAAGTGCGAAGCTGCTCGAACAAATCCTCCTCGTCCTCAGTCGCTCTGACTAGATACTGATTATAAGACGGCGGTTCCCCGAAAATTTCCTGATAAACAGAAGGCGAAAGATAAACATAGTTGTTAATGTAATTTTCGGTAATATCAGTCACTGTCACAAACGCTTCGCTGCTGTCAAACCCAATAGATTTCAAACAAATGGTATCCCCGATAGAGATGCCCATCGTATTGGCCAGCTGTTCTGTAATTATCACACTGTCATCAGTAAAATCAATTGGATGGTGCCCTTTTCGCGTCCGAAATTGAATAAACTGCGATATCGTTGTAACATCTTCCGGAACATACAAATAAACGTTGTCGCTATTGCCTTCATAGTCCGCCTCATATACTGCATTCATCACCCGTGTCGTACCCTCAAAATGATCCGGAGCCTGCATAAACTGAGTCAGTTCATCAGAAGGTTGATCAGGATCCAAGCCAACCGTTGCTTGATATTGATAGATATCCTCGAATTGGACAGAAAGAATCATGTTCACCGAATCTTTCACGCCGAAACCAGTAAGCAAGAGCGCTGTGCAACCAGCTACGCCAATGATTGTCATAAAAGCGCGCTTTTTGTTCAACAACAGGTTGCGGGTAGTTACTTTCCAGAAAAAAGAAATACGCTTCCAGAGCGGCTGAATTCGCTCCAAAAGAATTTTCTTTCCCGTCTTAGGCGCTTTCGGACGCATCAAGCTGGCAGGCGTTTCAGCCAACATACGTCGCAAGGTTAGAACCGTTGAACCGATTGTACAAAGTAGAGCAAGCGCCAATGCAGCCAAAGCAATTCCGTACCAAAAATGGATTTGAATTTGCGGGAGATAATAGATGATCGTATATGCCTTCCAGATGATGGTTGGGAGCAGCAGAAATCCCAGAGCGATCCCCAAAATACCGCCTGACATGGTAGCGAAAGAAGCATACAACAAATATCGTGAAGCGATCTTGGAATTGGAATATCCCAACGCCATACAGGTTCCTGACATCCCCCGTTCTTCGCCTACCATTCTCGTCATAGTAGTTAGGGCTACCAAAGCCGCCACTAGGAAAAAAACAACCGGAAAAATAGTGGAAAGAGAATTCATTCGCAAAGAGTCGTTCCGGAAGGAGGCGTACCCAGTATTCTGTAAGCGATCCGTGACATACCACTCTGGCGGAGTAAGCTGTTCAATCTGCTCTCGTGCACTATCCAGCTGCCGCTGTCCGTCTGCCAGTTGTTGTTCTACCTGAGCCTCTTGTTGCACGTAAGCGTTTCTGGCTTCCTCCAGCTTTTCACGTCCCAAAGAAAGCTCTGATTCTCCCTGTTTCAGCTGTTGAGAAAGAGCATCGAGCTGCTTTTGTGCAGCAGAAAGCTCATTTTCCAACGTCTGCTGTTGCCCAGACAACGCGACCTCCGCCTCTTGCAGCTGCTGTTGACTCATCTGTAACTGATCGCTTTGCTGTTGCCACAAAGTCATCGCTTGAGAAAGCTTCGCCTGTTCTTGCTCCAGATTCTCTAATATCTCATCCGGCATACCGACCGCCTGCGCCTTTGCCGAATCTAATTGCCTCTGCCATAAGTCTAACTGTTGTTTTTCAGCACCCAGTTTTGAAAATGCGTCTGTAAGCTGTAGCTGTTTTTCGCTCAATGATTGTTTGGCGGTAGCAAGCTCAGTTTGAGCCTGCTGTTCCTTCACCGCCAGCGTCTTGACGCCCTGCTGATAACTTGCATATCCATCCTCCAGCTGCTTTTGCGCTGCGTCAAGCTGTGCCTCCGATTCATCAAGCTGCTGTTTGGCCGCAGTCAGTTGACTCTCAGCTTCCTCCTGTTGCACTTGATATTCCGCATTGGATTGGTTCCATTCTGCCCATGCGTCATTTACCGTCTGACGATATCGCGCTTCTTCCTGAACGTCCGCCGTTTGGAGCAACCGATCTTTTTCAGAATCTATCAAATCCAAATATTCATCTGAAAAACTGTTGAAGGCTGCGGCGCCTTCTACTGTAGCGTAAGCCACTGTAAACACATCGCTGTCAAACGCCTGTGGTGGAACGTACAAAACGCAATCCAGCGTACCGCGCCCTTGGTTAACCGAATCCAACGAGCGTAAAAGATACTCAGGAGTCTGCGCAACGCCAACAACCGTAAAAGTATCATAAGCGAGGATTTCTTCCTCTTCCGATGATTTTACAGTAATCGAATCTCCAATTTTCGCAACCTGATCACTCGCCGTATGCGGTATTATCACACATTCATTTGGCGCTTCCGGCATTCTACCGTCAAGAAGCGTCAGCTGATTGATCGAATTCTCACCGTCTGCGTCTGTGAATAAAGACTGCACTCTGACCGCAATTCCGTTGCCGGAAACGTCTGCCATTCGGTCGGTACGGTATCCCCCGCACACCTGCTGAATTCCGTCTGTCTGACGGATAGCTTCAATATCCTCGTTGGTAAAACCCCAAGACGAAACCAATTGAATATCCATCAGATTAGAATCGTCACAATAAGAATCCATAGAATGTTGCATATCCGGGCAGATCGCCCACATGCCGGCAAACATCCATGTGCCAAGGAAGACGATCGCCAAAATGGACAAAAAGC
>CAKRVU010000068.1 GCA_934408835.1 uncultured Oscillospiraceae bacterium
GCCCTGGGTTCCTGGAAAAATAGCTTTATCAATTTTTTTTGCAATCTCAGGATCGTTAGATAAAATCAAACCTCCCCGGGGACCGCGCAATGTTTTATGCGTTGTGCTTGTCACAACGTCGGCATATGGGTCAGGACTTTGATGCAGTCCTGTGGCAACCAGTCCTGCAATATGCGCCATATCCACCATATAATACGCTCCCACTTCCTTTGCAATATTTCCTATCCGTTCAAAATCAATCTGTCGCGGATATGCGCTTGCACCGGCAACGATCAATTTGGGATGATGTTTCCGGGCAAGCTCTTCCAGCTGCTCGTAATTTAACATTCCTGTTTCGGGACAAACGCCATAAGGAACAAAGCGGAAGTAAGACCCTGAAATATTGACTGGAGAGCCGTGCGTCAAATGACCGCCGTCAGAAAGGCTCATACCCAGCACCGTATCTCTCGGTTGAAGAAGCGCAAAATAAACAGCCATGTTCGCCTGCGCCCCTGAATGCGGTTGTACATTGGCATATGTGGCGCCAAACAGTGTTGTGGCTCGTTCGATTGCAATGTGTTCCACAATATCCACAAATTCGCAGCCTCCATAATACCGCCGCGTCGGATATCCTTCCGCGTATTTATTGGTAAGAACTGAGCCCATTGCTTCCATCACAGCTGGAGATACCAGATTTTCGCTTGCAATCAATTCCAGATTTCTACGCTGCCTGTGCAGTTCCATCTCTATCGCATTGCCCAGTTCCTCATCCCAATATTTTAATTCAGCTATACTATTCAGTCCACGATCATACATCAAAAAGCTCCTCTCTGATTTTTTATCTATTGTCCATCATTTACGCCCATCTCAATGCTGTTTCAAAGGAAAAACCTATGAAATCTGTTTCATACATGATACAATACTTTTATCAAGTCTGATATATTTTGATTATATCATATCGAATTGCATTTTGTAAAGCTTATCTCATATCCACTTTGAATGTTTATCAGATTCTTCCGATTGATTTAATGTCTGCTGTCCCAATCATGATCGATTTGACTGCGTGTAGCCTCCAAATAAGAACAACGCCGTTCTTGCTGCATCATTTTTTCAGAGGGTTCAAATTGAATCAAACCGCGCTTTCTCATTTGATGGTTCCAAAGCAGGTACAGGAGGTAAAGAAACAACCCAAACAGGCTCATTCCGATGGATAACCGTAATCCGGGTGTTCGGTAGGTGAACGATATCTGGTGTTCCCCGGCTGTGCACGGAACAGCCATAAATCCAAAATCAACTTTTTCGACTGTCACCGGCACTCCGTCCACTGTGGCGCTCCAACCGTAATCAAACGGAACTGTGAATAGCATGAAACTATCCTGTTTCAACGAAGCAGAACAAGAAAAACCGTTATCTGTCACGGTAAAATCGTTCGACGAGGACTCAGCCAGCAGATCAACGTCAGAAAGCAAAGCAGCGTCGCTATGATCCTGAAGGGATTCTTTTGAAACAGGAGTCAAAAAATCCTGATATTCCCTTAGTTGTTTTGTTGTTAAATAAACGCCTTTTAACAATAACCGATCTCGCTGTTCCTCGGGACACTGTTCCCATGCTTGCGAATCCAAATAGGTGGTAAATGGAATTCCCATCGGCAAAAAATGCTGATTCTCATAAATATCAAAGTCATTCTGATGATCGTAATAGGAAAATCCGGGAGGAATATGAGGGTTCTGGACGGTTGTTTGATCATCGTCCTCTACAAACAAATATTTTACTGATAAAAACTCACGCAATCCATCATACTCAGGAGGGATACGGGACGCTACATCCCTTGAAATCCCAAATTCCGGATAAAACTCCATGATAGAGGGTTCTACAGTACTCTGAAACGCCTGAATAGACGGAAGTCCCCAATACATCGGCCAGTTATCCAGATAATTATCATGATAAACATCAATTCGATTCCATTCGCTTTCATCTAAAGAAAATTCTGCATTCAGACCCCGTTCCACCACATCTTCATAATAATTTGGATCCGCTGTTTTTCCCCAAGCAATTTGCGGGATACTGTAAAGCAAAATGAATCCGCATAAACAAACGGTTGCTCCTTTCATCATCTGTTCACGGTTCATCGAATGTCGTTTAGATAATAAGGTCAAAATCAAAATTCCAGACAGAGAAATTGCCACATTGACCCAAAACATCAACGGGTAATTAGGCATTTGTCCAAACGCCATCTGATTCCCGCTCAAAGACGGAAGAACGCCAATCAGCGAAAAAGCTATGACAACGACAAAACTCACCTTTATGCCAAAAGAAAGATCCATTTTTTCATGTTCCAATACCTGTGCCGTTGCCAGCGCCATCATCAATGTTAGCATATAAAACCAACGGGTGTAAAAACTGGAATTAAGCCCATTAAAAAGACTGTTTAAAATGGGAATAAACATCATTGTGAAAAGAATCAATAGGAGAAATTTCAACCAACTTCGCCTTTTTTCTCGAAGAAAGGTAAGTACTCCAGCCATTCCAAACATCGGAAGATAAGCGGCCACAGAATACCAATTGGCATTGGCGTCCGGGAAAAAGTTGGGCAACGCGGGCATGTCAGGTGGAAAAAACAGACTTTGTATCAATAAACCGTATCGCTCAACATCTCCGTAAAAAAGCATGTCATATCCCAAAAGCATCTCGAAAACACGTGGGTTTTGCAATACCATAATTGCCGATGGAAGGAGGAGAATACTTCCCATGAGACCGCCAAGAATCGTTTCCAAGGCCAAAAAGCCAAATTTTCGAAGCGACAGATTAAAATAAGGAGAAGTACACCGCAGAGCAAAGTACAAAATCAAGAATATAATCTCTGCAACAAAGAAATAATAGTTAATAATCAAATTGACAGCAACAGAAAGCGCAAACAACCCTTTCCGCTGGTTTACCACCAATTCCTCCAGACCAATGAGCAGAAGCGGGAAAAACACTACGACTTCATGAAAATGGTTGTAAAAAACATTATAAATCATAAAGCCGGAAAAAGCATATAAAAGTCCGCCGATCATCGCGGAGGAGACGGTGACAGTAAATCGACGGATAAAGGCATACCCTGTAGTCGCGGCCAGAGCAAATTTTAAAACGAACAATGGAGCCATTAAATACGGAATCGCCGCCGTTGGAAACGGAATAGTAAGCCAGAAAAAAGGACTGCCCAACAGATAAAAGCTATAAGAAGCAATCAGATTAGAACCAAGATCTGTATTCCAGTTCCATCCAAAGTTCCCATTGCGTATCGCGTCATGCGCCACCTGATAAAATGGAATTTGCTGGGCGTTGTAGTCGCCGTAGAATAAGAACATACCATTATCATAAATAACGAAAGGAAGAAACAAGAGCGCGGCTATTATCGCTGCAATACAAAAAATGCGCAGACAATTTTTGTACTCCGTTGTGTGCGTTTTTCCAACCAAGAAACAACGTTCCTTTTTCTTTAACATACTGTAGCATCCTTTTTCCCTGTTTTTGGTTCAATTTTCCATACTAAATGAAGGAAACTATTTTTATTATACCACGTTTCGATTCTTTTCTTCAAGAAAAAATTGTTGAAATCCAAAAGGATACTAGACTTTTTCTTTCGGTTTTGGTATAATAATGTAAAAATGCTTGTCAAATTCAAAATTGTAATGAATGATAACAGAGAATCGTTATCATGTAGCATATGCTTGAAAAAGCTTTCAACGGAGGCACCAGATGGGAAAATTATTAAAAACCTTTGGCATTTATTTCGCGGGAAATATCATCAATCGCCTAATGGGTTTTGTTGTCATGTCTATTGCAACCTATAAAATTTTGCCTGCTGACTACGGATATTTTAACGTTGCCTCAAGCCTTATGAATATTATTATTACCCTTGTCTCCGTACAAGCCTGGATGGCAGTTCTTCGTTTTGTGTTTGATTACGACCGTCCCCATCAAAAACGTCAGGTAATCGCCACCGGCTATTTCATCGAAATCGTCGCTTTTCTCGTCTATTCTATCGGCTTCTGGATTGTCTGTCTAATCGTTCCCATCCGTGACGCGCTGCCTTTATATATTATGGGGGCGGCTTATGTTCTGGTGCAAAATACTACGTTTACCTGTCGCAGCTTGGGGCAAAATCGGCTGTATGTTTTTTCAGGACTTTTTGCTTCTGTGATCTATCTCCTTTCCTGCATTCTCTTTATTTTCGGATTTCATATGACCTCCAGTGCACTAATCCTCTCTATGGCAATGTCGTATTTGGCGCAAGGTTTTTTTATCGAACTCTTTTTAAAAAGCATTCGCAATTTCAGATTTCATGATGTTAATTTCAAACTTGCTAAAAAAATGCTTCGCTACTGTATCCCCACTGCTTTAAATCAAGGAACGTGGTGGATTAACACTCAAGCGTGCACTCTCATCATTACCATCTGTATCAATGAAGCAGCGGTCGGTATCTATAGCGCCGCCAGCAAGATGACTTCTTTAATTACCATGATCGTTATGGTATTCAACCTCGCGTTTCAGGAGTTTACCTTCTCCATCAGCCACAACGAAAAAAGAGAGAAACAATACAACCTAGCGCTTGATTATTTTATCCGTTTTATCAGTTGCGGAATGTTGTTGCTGCTTCCTGTCACCAGCGTGCTATTCAACTGGATTATTGGACCTGATTATGAAATGGGAAGATCTTTAGTTCCTCTATTGTATCTTGCCACCTTTTTAGACGCTTTAGCCAGCTTTATTGGCTCTATCGTACAGGCCGAAAAAAAAGTCAATATGATGTTTTTATCTCAGCTCATCGGCGCGGTTATTACCATAGGAGTTATGCTGTCCTCTATCTGGTTTATTGGGTTACAATCTGCGGCGTTGGCTATGTTCTTTTGCTTTCTGGCAATTACAATATTGCGTACCATAGGCCTTCACCCGCAAATTCGTCTTCATTATGATTGGAAATATTTTGGACACTATACAATCGTTTTTTTACTTGCCTCCGGCATTTACCTCTTTGCAAATCAATGGATGAATCTTCTGTTTTTCTTCCCTCTTTTGGGGTACGTATTTCTTTGTCTGCGGAAAATCATTCGTGAGTTTTTATCGCTTGTCCAGCACAAGTTTTCAAAATCGACAGAACCGAGTAATCTTGAAAGGAATTGACAAAATATGAAAGCACGCTATCTGATCATGCGAATGGAAAAAACATTTCTCTTTCTCAGCAAGGCGCTAATGATGCTCGTCTTGTTTTCTGTGTTTTTTGGCGTTTTCTCCTTCCAAATTCCACAACTGCTCTCTTTAAACCGAACTGCTATCGTATCTTATATCACCTTTTTTGTTTCCGTCTTCGCCTTCATTCGAATCTACGGTGGCTTTCCCATCGGTCAACGTCACACTGAAGATATCCGTAATTCTGCAATCTTAGGAACCTTAATGGGAGATCTCATCACCTTTATTATTGTTTATGTTATGGGGATCAGCAGCAGCCAATTTTCTGCCTACACCCATTCCGTTCCAGGTCCGGTTCGCCCTGTGCCGTTTTCTGAATTTATTCACCATTATTTCATCAATCAGGTAATACCCGGCATTGGATTATTTTTAATTGTCATTTTCATCCAAATCTTAGTTATTCGTTGTTTTTCCAGAATTGCAAACACGATATATTTTAAAATAAATCCACCAAAATCCACCTTAATTATTTATCAAAAGGAATCCGATTTGACTACAATGATAACAAAGATCAAAAAATATTCACATCGTTGGAATATCCGGCAAATCGTTTCCTATGACGATCCAAAGCTTCGCAATTTCATACGCCATAACGAAACCATTTTTTTATGTGATATCCCGAAAGATGATCGTGACCGGATTATTACTTACTGCTATAAACATAATCGCGATATTTACATTTCTCCGAACGTTTCAGATATTATCCTCAATAGCTCTATTCGATTTGTTGTGGACGATACCACCATGTTTGCGTCAACTACACGCGGTATGAGTTTTGAACAGCTGGTTCTCAAACGGATTGGAGATATCCTCTTTTCGGTGATTTTCCTAATTCTTACAAGCCCTTTTATGATTGGATCGGCCATTGCGATTAAATGTTACGACCACGGACCGGTGTTTTATAAACAGGCACGGCTTACCAAAAATGGGCGCGAATTTCAGGTTCTTAAATTTCGTTCGATGATTGTAAACGCCGAAAAGGAAACCGGCGCAATGATTGCGAAAGAGAACGATGATCGTATCACTCCTGTAGGAAAATTTCTCCGTCGTTTTCGATTAGATGAACTCCCACAGTTGTTTAATATCCTGTTTGGAGATATGAGCGTGGTAGGTCCGCGTCCGGAACGGATGGAAATTGCTGAAGAATACGAGAAAGATTTGCCGGAATTCCGTTATCGCTTAAAGGTAAAAGCCGGACTTACCGGACTGGCACAGATTATGAGCAAGTATAATACAACCCCTAAGGATAAATTAACTTTGGATTTACAGTATATCGAGCAATACTCCATCTGGTTGGATATCAAATTGATCTTGCAAACACTGATTGTCTTTTTGAAATCCGACAGCACAGAAGGCAGCCATGAAGTGGATGAAAATGAAATCACTTTTCTGAAGCACGAAATTCACTCTGCCAATCAACCTCCTAAGTCACCCAAGCAATAACTAAATTCCCATGAGTTGCGTAATGCACCCCGATTGTATTGCTTTTATATTTTGAGCAATTTTTTCAGCCGGCCAGTCCCACCATTTGACACTAAGTAGGCTAGATATTGTGCTTTCATTAAAACGTTTTCTGATTGATTTTGCGGGAACGCCGCCTACAATGGTATATGGAGGCACATCGTGTGTAACAACAGCGCGGGTACCTATGATTGCTCCATCCCCAATCGTAACACCCGCAAGAACCACTGCTTCAAATCCAATCCATACATCGTTTCCGACTATAATG
>CAKRVU010000069.1 GCA_934408835.1 uncultured Oscillospiraceae bacterium
GCGTCATTGTTAAGCCGGTATCCACAGTTGCAAACGTATATCCATCTTTTGCTCGCAACTCAATGGAGTACATATAGCTTTTGCCTTCTTCAAACTGGGTGATTCTTTTCATAGAAGAAGTATATTTGCTTTCGTCGGAATACCAGAACGCAACCGGTTCGCCATTTTCCATTTCTTCCCAGCATTCATAGGAAATCTCATATCTATTCACATCGTTGGGAAGGGAGATGGTTGCCGATTTTTGTGGAGCATCACCCGGCTGATAGTCAAACTTTACATTTGAAATAACGACTTCATTGATGATCGGCGAGGGTGCCCCCATCTCAAACTTTACCGGGACATCGCTGCTCAGCTGGCAATGGTTCGCATCTGCACCGGTCTCCTCCATACCGTCGCCCAGAATCAGCTGACCTCCCAGCTTCAAAGCCGTGTTTCCGGCCATGCCGGTATCCAGAATAGTGGTGCCGCCGTTGAAGGTGGCTATAGCGGTATCCGTCGTCATCTTTACAAGAGGAGTGGGATAGCCCGAGTATTCATCCACAGGGAAAACAATGGGAGTATATTCACCCCAATCCCATGCCACATCCAGCGTGCCGCTGTTTACGGTAAGCTTCTTAAGATTGAGAGCCGGGGATGCATACAGATGACCGTTATACGAACTCTCGTATACCGGCTCACGGATGGTTAGAGCGGCGTTGGACAAAGACAGCTCATCCGCATCGATTTGCTGAGTCTGTACCGTACCGCCGGAGATATCGACCTTTTTGGCTCCATACAGCGAGCCTTCGTTCACGACGGTGCCGCCGGTGACGGTGAACAGACCCTGTGTTTCGGTGGCATTGTATGTGGACATATAAATATTGGCGCCTTCGGTCTTTAGCGTGCCACCGTTGACCGTAATACTGCCTGCGTTGTCGGTATTGGTGCCGGTGCTGTCGACTCCCACATTAATGGCACTGCCGTAGTAGTAGCCGTCAGCATCCTTGTTGGAGACAGCGGTGAGCTTGCCGTTGTTGTCAATCCGGATACCGCCGCCGGAAATATACGCGCCGTAGATGCCGGAAGCCAAGACCTCGCCGTCATTGGCGATTAACAGGTCGCCCACGGAAATATAAAGACCGTTGGACAGAATTCCTGCGCCGCCCATAGAGTCGCTCTGTGCCGTCAGCTTACCGTTGCCGGAGACGGAGACATTGCCCCGATACAGATACACGCCGCGGGAGAATTGTTCACGGCGTTCTGTATCGGTCTCGTTACAATAGGACTCACCGCTGATCGCTGTGAGGGAGCCACCAGTGACCATCAGAGCCTTATTGCGTGTGTCGCTGGTCATGTTGACACCAATGGAAAAGGCCAAGCCGTCCCCGGTGACCTCTGCCAGACCGCCTTGCGCCGTGACATGACCGCCTTTGACGATGAAGTCGCCGTCGACGGTGATGCCCGAAGAATAGGTCCAGCCGTCACCGGAATTTTTGTGACTGCCGGAGGTAACGGACAGGGTGCCCGTACCATTCGCGCCGCCCTGAATTGTGAGGTTGCCCACAGCGTCCAGAGCAGTGATGGAAACGTGATTTCTGTGTTCGTAGTTTACATTGGACGTGGCGTCACCGCTCTTAATGGTGTTGGTGGTGCCGTCAGCCAAGATAATAGTGGAGTTTGCGGGCAGCTTCACGGCTGTGGCTGCCGTAGTAGTGAAATCAATGCCCTTGAGGGTCAGCGTTCTGGAACTGTTATCCCATGTGGAATTGGCAGCCCCGGGGGTCTTTGCCTGATTGAGCAGATTTATGGCATCCGTACCGCCGCCTGTGGTAAAGTCTGCCGTCTCTGTTTTTATCGGCTGAACAGGCGCGGTGGGTCTGATTGTTTTGAGTGCAACTGCTGTCAGAATCGTCCCGTTTTCTCCGGAATTGATCAAGTTTTCGCTGCGTACATTCTCACCATTCAGCGTCATTGTTAAGCCGGTATCCACAGTTGCAAACGTATATCCATCTTTTGCTCGCAACTCAATGGAGTACATATAACTTTTGCCTTCTTCAAAAGTAGTGATCCTTTTTCCTTCCGGTACGCTTTGCATTTTTGCTGGATCGGAATACCAAAATGCTACTGGTTCCAGCCCTTGTGACGTCTGCTCCATTTCTTCCCAACACTCATATGCAATTTCGTAGTTCGGAGCATCCGCATCGCCTTTTGCGGCAGTAGCCTGCGGTGTGTCTCCGGCATAATACGAAACGGTAGCGTTGACGATAGCTATGTTTTGAATTACCGTGTCATTTTGATCAGCAATGCTGCCGGAATCCTGAACCGCAATGTTGCCAGAATCCTGAACTGCAATGCTGCCGGAATCCTGAACCGCAATGCTGGCGGAATCCTGAACTGCAATGCTGTCGGAACCCTGAACTGCAATGTCGCCGGAATCCTGAACTGACTGTGCATTCAAGTCATCGACGTTCTGTGTTGTTGCTTCGTCCGGGCTCTCCGCTTCTCCTGCGAACGCCGTTACCGGCACCAGCGTCAACAGCATGCAAAATGACAGAAGTAGCGACAACCATCTTGCTCTCACCTTTGTTCCTGATTTTTTTCGTTTCATAATGAACCTCCTCGTATTTCAATACTATTTTGCAGTCAACTTGTTTTTCTGAAACGAGTCAAACCGCGCTACTATTGTGTATTTCATTATAACAAATTTTCCATCAAAATTCCTTCTTATTTCCTGATAGTCAATGCCTTTTCGGAAATTTTGATGTTGCTATTTGCGTAAACTTCTGTATAATAAAAGATGGAATCAAATATAAGGAGAGCGAAAAACAGATGGATTTTAAAGATAAACTGGCGCAATACATAGAATTGTTGGGCTGCACTGCAAAGGATTTGTCGGAGTATTCCGGTCTTTCCGCTGCCACCATAAGCCGTTACCGTTCGGGGGAACGCGTCCCTGAAATTGGTACGGAAAATTTTTCAAATTTGGTAGCGGGGATGGTTCGCATAGCTGAAAGCAAAAACATTGCTCAGGTGACTACAGAATCTGTGATCAATTCGTTTTCTTCGCTTGTTAAAAATAACGCGATGGACGCAGCAAAATTGCAAAAGAATTTTAATATACTACTCACCGTTTTACCCATCAACATTTCAGAACTTTCAAAATTTCTGAATTACGACGCTTCTTTCATTTCACGTATCAGAAACGGGCAGCGGCAACCTGCCAATCCGCGGGAATTTGCATTGGGAATTGCAGGGTTTACCGCCCGCCGCTGTCAAAACGACTCGCAAAGGGCGATCGTTGCGGATGTGATAGGCTGTAAGCCAAATGAGTTAATGGATGAGAATACCTATCAAACATTATTGTTTGAGTGGCTAATCAGTGGGGCGGGCGCTTCCAAAGATTATATGACCAATTTCTTGGAAAAACTGGACGAATTTAATTTAGACGAATATATTAGAGCCATTCATTTCGATAATTTGAAGGTTCCATCTGTTCCGTTTCAGTTTCCTACTTCTAAAAGCTATTTTGGATTAAAAAATATGATGGATAGTGAGCTGACCTTTTTAAAGGCAACCGTACTCTCTAGGTCGAAAGAGCCTGTTATTATGTACAGCGATATGCCAATGGGTGAGATGGCTAAAGACCCGGAATTTCCAAAAAAATGGATGTTCGGGATGGCTATGATGTTGAAAAAGGGGCTGCATTTAAATCAAATTCATAATCTAGATCGCTCCTTTGAGGATATGATGCTCGGATTGGAAAGCTGGATTCCCATGTATATGACCGGTCAGATTTCACCGTACTATTTAAAAGACATGCAGGGGAACGTGTTTTCTCACTTTTTGAAAACGTCCGGCAGCGTTGCACTGACGGGAGAAGCCATCAAGGGATATCACAGCGAAGGGAAATATTATCTGACGAAAAACAAAGAGGAAGTAGCTTATTATAAAAAACGTGCAAAGCGTCTTCTGTCGAAAGCCTTACCGCTGATGGAAATTTACCGCAAAGATCACGCGCAGGCATATCATGCCTTTTTACAAAACGACGCGGAGGTAAAGGGAAGCAGATACTTTATTTTGTCATCTTTATCTTTGTACACTGCAACGGATGGATTTATCAACCGGATTTTAAAAGATCATCAAATTCCTGATGAAGAGCAGGTGCAAATCAGGCAATATGTTTCCGCTCAGCGTGAAATGATGGACAGAATTTTGCGCAATGGCAGTATTACGGAACAAATTCCTGTTTTGACAGAGGAAGAATTTTGCCGATTTCCGATGACATTGCCCCTTTCGGGTATGTTTTATGAAAAAGATATTCCCTATACTTGGGGAGATTATCAGGAGCATTTACGGATGATACAGGAGTATAAAAAACAACATCACAATTATCATATAGTGGAAAATCCGGTATCTGCATTTCGCAATATACAGATTTATATCCATCAAGGAAAGTGGATAATTGTTTCAAAAAGTAAAACGCCTGCGATTCATTTTTTAATCCGTCATCCAAAGATGCGAAATGCTTTTGAAAATATGGTTATTCCAGTCATAGAGGAATCACAGTTTTGATAGGTAGGCTTTTTCTTTTTCGGAGTTCACAAGTTTTCAGGCGCGAATCATCTTCACGAAAAGTCGCACCCTGCCTTGTATGCAGTCGGATTTCATTCATAAATTTTTCAATGCTGTTGCTTTGAGTCAACACTTTTAAATTTACAGGCTCGGAATAAGGCTTTTTTGCGCTTTTGTCATGATTAATTTCACTGTATCTTTGATTTTATCAAAGGTTGAGAACCGATATGCCTTAAAGTGAAATATCTCACGCTTGTCCTCATACTTGATAAACTGGAACATTTCCGATGCTTCTTTAGGTACAGAAGAACTGGCGCATATGGAAATGGTAAATGCTATTATGTATCAGTTAACCCGCAACCTGACACCTGAAGAAATCAAGCAGTCAAGTTTTGCAAGTTACTTTATGGATCACACTACGGGAGTTTATCCAGTTGACGCAAGCGGGGTTCCTTTTGACGCGATGCAGTTTGCGTCAACCGGCGATCCGATTGCCGATTTGAACGAGGATATGGCGGCAGAGCAGAAGGCGCGGCTCACATACGATAATATTTTGCGGTTGGCTGATGATCCTGATTTGAGACAGCCGATCAAATATCTCCGGGCGCGTGAAATTGTGCACTATCAACGGTTCGGGGAAGGGAAGCGGAGAGGTTGTAGTATGGCGGACAAGCTGTCTACTGGTTTGTTTGATTTTTGTGATACATTTCGGCATAAATCCCATTGAGCTGCAGTAGCTGAGTATGCGTTCCTTCTTCAACAACTTTACCGCGCTCGAGCACGAGGATTCTGTCTGCCGCTTGGATTGTGGAAAGTCGGTGCGCAATGATAAAACTGGTTTTGTTGGCTGTCAGGTGTTGCAGTGCCTGTTGTATCCTTTGCTCCGTCAAGGAATCTATCGAACTGGTTGCCTCGTCCAGGATCATCATCTTGGATTCGGAAAGGATTGCACGTGCAATGGTTAAGAGCTGCTGCTCACCTTGAGACAGCATATTGGGCTGGTATACGGTGTCGTAACCATGGGGAAGACGGGTGATAAAGCTGTGTGTATAAGCCTGTTTGGCAGCTGCAACAATTTGTTCTTGCGATGCGTTTTCGTTTCCGAAGGCGATATTTTGGGCAATCGTTCCGTGAAAAAGCCATGTGTCCTGCAAAACCAGTGCGAACGCGTTTCGCAAATCATTTCTTTTGAGTTGTTGAATGGGAATGTCGTCGATCAAGATATTTCCTTTGTCTATTTCATAAAAACGCAGGAGCAAATTGATTAAAGTTGTTTTCCCACACCCGGTTGCTCCTACAATTGCAATCATTTCTCCGGGGTGGGCTTCCAGTGAAATATCTTTTAAAATTGGGCGCCCTTTGGTATAAGAAAACGAAACGTTTGAAAAAACAACATGACCTTTAACCTGTTGGGGTTGCAGTGAGATTGGTTCTTTGGGGTCGTCCGGTTCTTCTGCAGCATTGATTAGAGAAGAAATTCGCTCGAGTGCCGCAAAAGCTGTTTGAATCTGTACTGTGATACCTGAAATTTCATTAAACGGTTTGGCGAACTGACCGGAATAAATCAAAAAGGAACTGATAGTTCCAACGGAAAGACCAAAATGAATGGCACTTAGGGCACCCACAAGACCAACCAGAATGTAGCAGGTATTGTTGACAAATCGGGTTCCCGGATTGATAATGGCCGAAAAGAAAATCGCGCGGGTTGCTGTTTTCTCCAATTTGTCGGTCATTTTTGAAAATTCGTCAATTGTTCTTTGTTCTTGACCGAACAGCTTAATTAATTTTTGGTTTTCGATATGCTCGGCGGCGAAGGATGAAGTGATCCCCACCATGGTTTGCTGCCGGCGGAAGGACTTCTGGCAAAGTCGGGTGATGACGGTGGCAAACAGGACGCAGATGGGAGTAACCAGAAGCACTGTGAGGGCGAGCGGGACATTTAAAGAGAACATGACAACAATCGAAACCAGAATCAGGATCAGTCCGGAAAAGAGGTTGATAATTGTGACCGACAATGCGTCGCTTATAGCGTCAATATCGTTGGTAAACCGACTGAGCAGGTCTCCGTGCGGGTGAGCGTCGAAAAAGAGAACGGGGAGTTTTTGTAGTTTTTCAAAAGCTTCCTTTCTCAGGTCGCATGCGACAGAATATGAAATCTTATTGGCAAGTCTTGCAATAACCCATTGAAACAGCGAAGATAACAGATAAATGCCTCCCAGAAGACCAAGGATTAAGA
>CAKRVU010000070.1 GCA_934408835.1 uncultured Oscillospiraceae bacterium
GTTTTTCCGGAGACGTCGGAAAGAGTCAAAGACCCCTCCGGCCAAAAGAGCGGGGACGATTCCTGTTTGGAAATCATCCGGCGATAGAGTCGCGAAAAAAACAGATACTGATTGAGTTGTTTCTTTGTTAGGGGCAAGGCAATCGAACGATGATATCCTTCTAACAGGTCGTCGCAAAAAGAATACGACTTTAAAGCCTGCACGTCTGTTGCGGATGGATTTGTGCAAAAGTGAGAAAGTAATTTTTTGGTGATGGAAAACCACTGTTCAATCGGAAGATCAAAGGGTGCGCGATGGGCGAAGTTTCTTAATATTTGTTCTTGTTGGTCGGATTCCTGTTTTCTGATCGGAGTATTAGCGGCGAATTGGGGAAGATAGCGACCTGTTTTGTCCCTGCGGTACCCAATGGTCATAGGATGTGGCGCAAGGCACAAGGCTTCTATTAAATTGTTATTAAAGCAGGCAGCGCGAATCCAACTGCGCCCCGGATGGAGATACCATGTGAAATAGCGTCCGTCTGCTACCGATTTCGGCTTTTCATACATCCCAAAATAAAAGCCAAATAATTGGGGAAACGCTCCGGCGTGTGCGAGCAGTTGCCTTAGAGTCCGCTGCATCGAGCCTGTCCATCCGGTATCAATCAGCGCAAATTTCTTTTTGCTGAAAAGACCTTGTTGTTGAAAATAGGCAATTGTCAAATCATATGCTTCTTGAGAGTGACGCGTCAGCACTTCTCGGAAGTCGGGGCGGTTTAACAGTTCGTCTGCAAATAAGTCTAATTCCTGTCTGGAGAAACTTTGATGAGGGTTTCGGGAATCTGCCGAAGTTGTGTGGATAAAATGTTCCTGTTCCTCCGGTGTACAGCCGGCGCGAAGCAATAGTGAGCTTGGCGTCATTTTCTGAGAGGGGATAAACAAGATGGAACGAAGTTCCTGTTCTTTTAGAAAATGATAAGAGGGGAGGCGCCATGCCATGCGCGAACCATAAAGATAATGGCACTGAAAAGGCAGGGAATGCTGCCGGCAAAGAAGCGAGGCTATGTGATATAAAGGGTAGCCATCGCGGGCTAAAAAGTAAAGATCGTGAATCTCTTCTTGTTCGGCGCGCAACAAAACCCATTTTACAAAGCCATACAGGATTGGTGCGGAAAAGGCGGAGTGAAACCGGTCAAGAGAAGACGGGCAATTTCCGGCTGCAAAATGGGACGCTGAAACTATAGTCGGATCGGCATATTGCCGCAGAAGTGCGGAAACATTTTTTGACATGAGAACCTCCTTTCAAAAAGAATCAGTAAACAGAAAAGCAGTTGAGGGGGAAGGTATTTCTTTCAAGTGGGCGGGGCTGATAAAAGCAGGGCGCAACCCCAGACAGGTGATGGGTGAGTGTGAGTTTTTCCGCGCAGAATCAAAGGAGGTGGAGGGGGCGGAAAGACGTGCCTTTACGGGTGGGCACAACCCCAGACAGGAAAGGGGTGAGTGTGAGTTTTTCCGCACGGGAGCCAAAAGAGATAGGAGAGGGCGGAAGGACGTATCTTTACGAGTGGCGCAAGTTGGAACAAACTAGAGATGCGGGCGAGTTGTTCCGCGTGCGCGAGGCAACAGCAGAAAAACCATCAGATGTGTTATGTGTTAGTTTGTAATGCGCCATTTTGATGTTGCCATTACAAACTAGTAATAAAAATGCTGGAGAATGGTCTTGAAAATGCTGTTTTCAGTATTATTACAGAGGTACCCAAATGCGTTCGCTAGAAAGGAAAAGAGCCTGTCCGCACCAGGCATACAGGCATCAAATCCATAAATTCGATTCAAAACAAAGATAGAAGGAAATAATAGCGTGTTGACGTAAGAGGGGCTCCTGAAAACTTCTGTATCAGTTGGATGAGGTGGCGCGCCAAACTATTGCGCTGGTTTTACAATATCAATTGGTTCATAACGGTTTCCCCAAGAATCGAGCTGAATTGCTTGATTCGACTGCGGGTCAAGTTCGAATGATATGGGTTGATATAGGGGAAAACCGGATTGGATTCGTTCTTCTAGCATCCAAATCATATACGATGGGTGAGCCAGATCTAACCCTTTCAGGACATCGGGACCGTAGTTCCACCATTGGAGTTCAAGTAATTTTTCAATTGTTTCATCGTCAAAGCGTTGCCGAATCGGTTTGGCAGGTACGCCGCCTACGGTAGTATAGGGTGGCACGTCCTTCGTCACAACCGCTCCGGACGCAACTATAGCGCCGTCTCCGATATGGACGCCTCGCTGTATTATGGCGCCGTAACCAATCCAGACGTCGTTCCCAATTTGAATCTTTTCTTTATGATTTACCGATTTCCAAGTTTCTGAGCGCATATACTCGACCCATTCCCGATCCTGATACAAGGTATGATAAGATTGGTGCCAGTCCATGTCCTGCATGGCAAACATGGGGTGAAAGGACAAACATGTTGTACTGTGCTCAGGCATGCCCATATAAACGTTGGGGGCTATACCGCAAAATCGCCCGATTGACCGTACATGCCGGAGCGTTGATTCTGTGATATAGGAAAAAGCGCCTATCTGTTCCACATCGAGTGTACAATTTGCAAATCGTACCGGTGTTTCGGTAAGCAGTTTAGCGGAAGACTGGTAGATACCAATCTGCGTTTTCCCGCATATTACAACGCCCTTGCCGTTAGGAGTATGGAGCGGTGCGGTATTGTCAATGATGATCATAAAAAAGCCTCCTGCAAAGCGCTGTGGACTCTTACCATTCGTTCAGAATCGTTTTTCGTTCCATTAAATCTAGGTTGCTGATGGCTGGGTCCTCATAATAGGAGTCATTTTTGACATGGGTTGTGGAAATCTCCTCAAAAATACATCCGGACGCGGAGGAAAAGGCATGCGCCATCGACCGTTCGACTGTGATGACTTGACCCTCATGCAACAGATGTTGTTTTCCGTCTAAGATCAGTTCCATTTTTCCGTATAAAATTTGGAAGGTCTCTTCCTTGATTTTATGGTAGTGCATGGGGTGCTGTTGCCCGGGTAGCAGCACAATCAACTTCTTGCAATATTCGCGGTTTACAATATTGATGATGGTCGCACCATATTCACGAAATGATTTGAGTCCATAATGATGGGAAAGCTCAAGTTCAAATTCGTTGCCAACGGCGATGTTCGCTTCAGCAAGCATTCCCCGGACATCGTGTATAATTCTGCGCGTTTCTTTTATCAGTGATTTGTTCGGGTGTTCTTCAATCGGCTGGTTGACTGAATAATCCTTAGAGGCGATCATCGACTCATGGAATTGACCGCTGGTTGTTTGCCCTGCTTGACATGGCATGGCAAAAAAGACGTCTGTCCGTTTGATCGGCTGCCCTTTTTGGATGGGAACCTTTGCAAAGCAGCCTCTTGCCAATTCATTCATTGATTGAATTTCTTCTTTGGAGATGATTTTCTGATCTTTGCGACCGCAAATTTGGTAGGCTTGCTGAATCGCTTCAATCCAATGATGAATTTGGTCAACGTCTGTGGAATAACCATTTAGCGTGATGGATTCTGTAGCATGACCGACATGTCGCTCGAAGATGTTAGCTCCTTTGGCAACGGCCATTTGTACAATCGTCATATTTTCCGGAGACTCATGTCCGGAATATCCGATGGGAACATTCCGATATCTGGCGATCATACGGTCGATATTGCTCAGTTGCACATCCTTTTCCTGTACCGGATAGATTCCAACGCAATGAAGCATGGCAAAATCAACGTCTCGGTGGGTCAGGAATGAATGGATATTATCCATGTCGAGGTAGCTTTTTCCTGCGGTTGAAATGATAACGGGTTTTTTGGCTGCTGCAACCTTTTCCAGCAGCGGCCAGTCGATTGCGCTACAACTGGCAATTTTTAGAATTTCGATTCCATGTTCTATACAGACATCAACGGAATCTTCGTCGAAAGGAGTGCACATGGTGCGGAGTCCTTCCTGTTTGACTGCGTCTACCAACAGCTTAAATTGAGAATTGGTTAGACGAGTGGACAGAAAACGCGGGATATGTTTCACGTCCTTTCGGTCTTTATAATCCGGGTGAATCATGGTGTCCAGATTGCGGTATTGAAATTTGACAGCGGCATTGATCTGATAGGTTCGGCTGATTTCGCCGAGTTTGTGGATGATGTTAAGCGCATGGCTTACGTCTCCTTGATGATTATTTGCCATTTCAAAGATAATCAGCTGATCAAATATACGGTTCCCCATAGTCATACATCTCTTTTCATTGAAATTTATTTTACGTTTTGCAGTTGTTCCAGATCGAAAAAGCGATCGTCAATGTAAATATCTGCCGCCGGTTTGCCAAACATCAGCTTTGTGTATTTCACGCCCCAGCGCGCCATCTGATTTTTGGTTGTTTCACTCCAGTCGATTCCGGTTGTATCACCTCGGGCGGTAAATAACAGGATTCTGTGTCCCATATCAAAATAGCGGTTGATAATCTTGATGTTTCCGGGAATGGGCGCGGCGTTTTCATAATTATTATTTACAACCTTTTGGGCAATGATTCCATCAATATCGCAACAGATAGTCAATGTTTTTTGAGAGGTGAGTATGCTGTCTAAAAACAGCTTTTTCTCCACCTTCAAAAAATCTTGTTCTGTGTCAATATCATAATCGTCCTCCATGACATAGCCTCCAATGGTGTCGCCGGTCATCGAATGCTTTTGAAGGATGGTAGACGAACGCACAATGTCGATAGACGCATTTTGCAGATAGGTCGTAGGAAGCGCCTGGCGAGGTGCGTTATAGGCTTCGGGCACTTGACAAGTTGCAACCGGAGATAAACAACCGTCTTTTTGCATATGCCACATTTTATAAGGGGTTGCTTTGGCAGGGCAAACGCTGCGAATGGAATCCAGGGTGGGTTCGTTTTGGATTTTTGCAATCATCCTGCTGATATCTTCGATGTTGCGGATTGGATGGGTTGGGCGCAAGTGAACGCAAAGTTCAGGAAGAAACGATTCATTTTCTTCTAGCCAGTGCAGCGCATGTTCGAACACCTCAATATCAAGAGCTGCGTCTGTTGCTATTTCCTTTGGTCTTAAAAAGGGCGCTTCTGCTCCTGCATCTATCGCAATGCGGCGGTATTCTTCACTATCGGTAGAAACGATCACACGGTCGATTTCACGGCATGCAAGAGCTTGTTCAATGGTATAACAAATTAAGGGTTTACCGTTGAGGCAGCGGATATTTTTGTCGATGACGCCCTTAGAACCGGAGCGCGCCGGGATGATGGCAATTACACTGTCATTCATATTGATTCTCCATTATTGTTTTCAAATCTTTCCAGGGGTTGTGCCGGGTGGGCAGTTTACGCTTTCTTTGGCGGCGTTCCTTTGGAGCTGGCTTGATTGTAATTTGATTTTAGTTGTTCGAGCTGTCGCTTCAGTTCCATGTTTTTCATCTTTTTCTCATAGATGCGCATTTCTTCTTGCATTTTTTTGCTTTCTTGTTCCAGCTTCGACAGTTCGTCTGACGGGCGGTTTTGTTTGATCATGTGATCTAGTTGTTCCACCTGTTTTTGGAGCTGCTGGTTCTTTTCATTTAATTCCTTGTTTCGCTCCATTTCAACCAGTACGCGCTGTTCAGTCGCCTTTAATATGCCTTCCAGCATTTTGATATTGCGGTATACCACTTGCTTGCTGGGCAATTGATATTGATCGTCCGCCATATTTACCTTGGTAATCATCTTGGAGTATGGAAGCTGTTTGGTATAATGTAAATTTGAAACAGCCTGTCTTCCGTTTTTGTCTTTCATATATAACCACACACTTTCCTCGTCGATTGAAATATCCGAATTGAGCTCTGGCTCAAACAACAATTCTTTTTGAATGATCCATGGAACCATATTGGAGAAGACTTCATAGTGAGTTCCATCAAAGAAAAAGAAATCGTCCTTTGAGTTGATGAACACGATACCTTTTGCACTAGATTTTAGCAGCTGTTCCCGCACCGTTGCTGTTTGTTCAAAATTCAGGTTGGTTAAATCGTCTGCAACAATCAAGTAAGGGTCCGGGTTGTTGATAGACGGCAGCTCCTGGGGTATTATCGAGACTGTATCGATCGAAGAGAGCTTATGCTTGAAAGCGCCTGAATCCGACAGCATATACTGTAGTAACGGCTCGTTGACGCCGATGGTATATACAGTGATCGGTTTTTTGCTGTTGCGGCAGAGCGCGTCTAGCATCTTACAGCATGCGTAGTAACGGTGCATATTGGGATAATCGGTATCGATTTTTGAGGTGAATCGTATGGTTTTACTCAGAATCGGTTCTAATGATTGGATGGAGGTGCTCCATGCGGTGATTCCTTTTTTGAATTTTTGTTCCGTATATAAAGGCAACAGTTCCGCTGGGAAGGTGTGAGGAATCATATGAACCTCGCCGCCAAGCTCATGGTAATTGGTATAGAGATCGTTGGGGTGGGGTTTGATATATACCTTGAGATTGGGTGCAAAATAATCTAATATCAGACCGGATTGATATAATTGCTGCTCTGTGTTGAAGATATGTAGATTGACGTTATGCTGCGGCAGAAACAAAATACTTTGCTGTTCAGCAGAATCAAAATCCAAATCGGGGGCGTCAAAAATCTGTTTGAGTTGTTTTTTTTGTTTGTTGGATAGTTGATCAATTAGGGAATACACGCCGAAATCAACGTCTTTATCATCAAAATGGTAATTGGATTGCTGTGCGTCGAAATTAATATACCGGTTTTTGATGTTCTCATTTCTACCATAAAGACCTAGTTTTTTAA
>CAKRVU010000071.1 GCA_934408835.1 uncultured Oscillospiraceae bacterium
GCTTCGACGAGAAGCTTGTTGCGAATATATATATATATACTGAATATGTCTAAATTTGTATGGGGGGGTGACGGACAAAGCTGCAGTGGTTGACATTCCTGCTATAGCAGCAGCTCTAGTGTCGATATTCACGCAGTTCATTAACAACATAGCGTTCCCTCCTGATTCATACAAATTTTGGCTGCGCGGGGAAGAAATCCGGCGCGCCATCTAAATAAGATTATCATAGCATAAAAGGGGGAGAAAGTCAAGAATCATTACAGAAATTGAAAGTTCTTCAAATGGATATTGCGACAAAAATGATGATAAATTTTGTTTTTCTATAGACAAATGAAATCGAATCGTGTATAATACCTATATAAGAATCATTGGGTGGTTGGTTGAAGCTTCAACCAATCAACCCAAAAGGAGAATTGATATGAATTGTCCAAATTGTCATCAGGAATGTGCAAATGATATGAAGTTTTGTCCTCACTGCGGAGCTGATCTTTCGGCAAACCGTCCAGATGAGGCAAATGCTGCCGGTGCGGCATCGCAAGAAGAAGCTGTCACCCAGGAGACGGTTGTTGTTGCAACGGTTGAATCTCAGCCAGAGGCGGAGACAGTTTCCGTGCAGGCGGAAGCGCCACAGACGCAGTATTGCGCGCAGTGCGGGGCGTCCCTCGCTCCGAACACAGCATATTGTCCTAACTGTGGCTTTTGCCAAGGGAACGCTCGCCCGTCTTCTGCAAAATCCAAAATCGCGGCAGGCTTGCTCGGAATTTTTCTGGGCGCGTTCGGAGTCCATAATTTCTACCTCGGGTATTATACGAAGGCGATTATACAGTTATTGCTGACCGTTGTGGGGATTCCCCTTTGCTGTCTTTTTATCGGGTTTTTTATGATTACTGCGGCCGGGATTTGGGGCTTGATTGAGGGGATCCTGATTTTGACCGGGCAGATAGCGACGGACGCGCAGGGTGTTCCGTTATCCGATTAGAGATCGTTTAAAAGCACCTTCCACGCGGTTAAAAGCTGAGGCAGTTGAAATTGCGCGTTGGCTGGGCTGGTGGAAGGGAGGCAAACGGCGGCGGGAAGAGTTTCGTTCGGAGCAAGCGTTCGATAGAGCTTGTCTGCTGTTTTTCCGTTGGTAAAAACCCGGCGTATTGGTGCTTGGCGCAAAACAGACGCAATATCATTGGGCTTTGCGTTGCGAATAGAGGAATCGGAAGAGCCTTTGATTTCGCAGGAACTGATCACGTCCCACAAAGCGATCTGATGTTTTTTCAGAAAGAGAATTCGCTCATTGATGGAAGTTGGAACCGGGTCGTTGAGCAGTTCTCCCAGCAACAACCAAAACCGATTTCTCGGATGCATATAATAAAAACCAGACTCCCGTGATTTGACCGAGGGCATACTGCCCAAGATCAGAATACGGGAGTTTTTGTCGTATATTGGTGGGAAAGTGTGATTTATTCGCATATTGTATCTCCAATCGAAAGGGATGCGACAGCATTCAACGACGCTTTGGCGCGAACGCCGGCTTGATATTCGTAATACGCCTGGCTGCCAACCATGGCGGCGTTATCTCCACAGAGGGAGAGGGGTGGGAGATAGAGAGAGTAGCCTTTTTGGGAGGCTTTATCCTGTAATCTTTTGCGGATTCCGGAATTGGCGGAAACGCCGCCGGCGACCACAATTTTATTCTGACCGGTATACGCTGCGGCTGCGAAGAGGCGTTCTTCAATCAAGTCGCAGACAGTCTTCTGAAAGGAGGCGGAGAGGTCGTCTATGTTAATGGCTTCTTCCCGTTGGGAGGCATTGTGTAATTGGTTCAGTACTGCCGTTTTCAGACCGGAAAAACTGAAATCCAAAGGAGCGTCTGCGATTTGCGGGTGCGGTAAGGAGAAGGCGGAGGGATTGCCTTTTTGCGCGGCCTGGTCGAGATATCGACCGCCGGGATAGGGGAATCCCATGGCGCGTGCCGCCTTGTCGAACGCTTCGCCGACCGCGTCGTCGCGGGTGCGGCCGATGACAGTAAAGTGCGTATAATCATCCGCCAGAACGATATGAGAATGGCCGCCGGAGATTACCAGCGCTAAAAAGGGTGGTGAGAGCTGAGGGTGGGAGAGGTAATTGGCGGCGATGTGGGAACGCAGATGGTGGACCGGGATCAGCGGCTTTTGGGAGGCAAACGCCAAGCCCTTGGCGTAATTGACGCCTACTAAAAGGGCGCCGATGAGACCGGGAGCATAAGTGACTGCGATAGCGTCGATCTGTTGGAGCGTCAGGCTGGCGCGTTCTAGCGATTCGTCCACCAGTTGACAAATGGTCTCGCAGTGGCGGCGGGACGCGATTTCAGGAACTACGCCGCCGTAGAGGCGATGCTCTTCTATTTGCGAAGCGGCGACGGACGATAAGGCAACGCGACCGTCCTCTACGATCGCCGCGGCGGTATCGTCGCAGGAACTTTCAATAGCAAGAATTTTCATTCGTGATCCTCCATTGTATCATTGTGGGGTTTCAAAGACTGAAGTTGGCGGGAAAGGATGAGGGCGTCCTCTGTTGGTTTTCTGTAAAAATTTCGGCGGCGACCTTGCGTGCGGAATCCAAACTTCTGATAGAGAGCAACCGCCGAGAGGTTGGACGGGCGAACCTCGAGAGTGAATTCGATGACGTTCCTTTGTTGAAGCTCGGAGCAGAGTGATTGGAGCAAATGGGAGGCAATCTGTTTTCCGCGGCAGTCGGGAAGGACGGCGATATGATTGAGGTAAGCGATGTCACATACCAGTGTGACATCGGCGAAGCCCAGCAGTTTCTCCGATTGGCAGGCGACCAGTGAAATATAAAGGGGATTGGAGAGGGACTCCCGGTAAGCGTTTTCCGACCAGGGTTCAGAAAAGCATCGGGCAGCAAGGGCGGCCACGATGGGGACGTCCTCTTCCGTCATGGGGCGAATGGTAGGAGGAGTAAGATGGTGGCGCGTGGTTGAGCCTTCCAACTGCGTCAGGTGCTTGAGGTGCTCTGTTTTTCTATCCTTTGGCGTCATACCAAGAGTCTCCTTCTGATAAATCAACGGCGAGCGGAACCTTTAACTGAACTGCGTGCTCCATCTCCTCTTGAACGACTTTTCTTGCAGCGGGAATGTCTGAAACGGCGGCTTCTACCAGCAGCTCATCATGCACCTGCAAAAGAAGGTGTGCGTCCAGTTGTTCTTCTTTGAGGCGGTGGTAAATTCGAATCATGGCAATTTTAATGATATCGGCGGCGGCGCCTTGGATGGGAGTGTTTCGGGCGACCCGTTCGCCGAAGGCGCAGAGTCGGGCGGAAGTAGAACGAATTTCCGGGAGCGGGCGGAGGCGTCCGAACAGGGTGCGCACTTGCCCGGTTTCTCGGGACTCCTTTACCGTTTGCTCCATATAGTCCCGCACGCCGGAATAGGTGCGATTGTATCGTTCGATATAGTTGCGCGCTTCCCCCACGCTGACGCCCAGATCTTGTCCTAAAGAGTAAGCGCTCATTCCGTATACGATTCCAAAATTGATGGTTTTAGCGCGGCGGCGGAGTTCCGAAGGAACCCGGTCTATCGGGAGACCGAAGACCTCCGAAGCGGTGGCAGTGTGGATATCCTCACCGTTTTGAAACGCTGCAATCAGGCGCTGATCATCGGCAATATGAGCGAGCAAACGCAATTCAATTTGCGAGTAATCGGCGTCAATCAACCGATAACCATCGCGGGCTGTGAAAAACCGGCGAAGGTGGCTTCCCAGTTGGTTGCGAATGGGAATATTTTGCAGATTGGGGTCAGCCGAACTAATCCGCCCTGTGCGCGTCTCAGTCTGTTTAAACAAGGTGTGTATCCTTCCGTCTGACGTCCTCAGTTTCAGCAGACCCACAACATAGGTGGAGTATAATTTGGTCAGCATGCGGTATTCCAAAATTTTTGGGACAACCGGGTGATAGTCGATGATTTTTTCAAGAATCTCCGCGTTGGTAGAGTATCCGAGCTTGGTTTTTTTTCCGTGAGGGAGGGATAATGTTTCAAACAGAATATGTCCCAGCTCTTTCGGAGAATTGAGATTAAATGTTTCTCCGATCATTTGGTAAATTTCGGAAGTGATTGCAGTAATGGCTGTTTGAAGCTCGTCCCCGAATGCCGTGAGACCGTCTGCGTCTATTTGGACGCCAAGGCGTTCCATATCCGAAAGAACCAATGCCAAAGGCAATTCGATTTCACGATTTAGCTTTGTTAAGGACAGCTGTTCCAGCTGAACTTCTAGTTGATCAAACAGCTGCGGAAAGCAGTCGGGCAATGCGGCGTTTGGAAGATAGCGCTGTTTGAGCGCAGGCAGGGAATGATCTCGTTCTAGGCAGTTAATCAGATAGCCGGCAAGATCGGCGGAAAAACGAAGGTTTTCGAGCGGTAGATTTTGATCGAGGCAATACCGAAACGCCTCTTTGGCATTGGCAGTTCGTTTCGGTTGGTCGCTCTTAGAGATCAGCTCGCCAAACGCCTCTGGAATGTCGCTGGTGTATCTGATCAGCTGACGATGATCGGCGGCAAGGATGAGAGAGTCTTCCCAAAAGATGAAATCAATGGTTTTGCAAGGCGCTAACAGCTGTTTTGCCTTTTCAATCGGCGGGTTTTCTATTTTGATTGGCGGCGGAACCTCCGGTTCATTGGCGGCGGGAGTCGCCTGTTCCTTTGGCGTCAGTTTTTCTACCAGCTTTCGGAATTCAAGCTTTTGAAATAGTTGCAGCAGCCGATCGTGATCCGTAGGCTTTTTCTGATACTGAGTCAGATCGTTTTCGATGGGAACGTCACAATTGATTGTGCCCAGCTTCCGGCTGAGGAAGGCAAGCGCTTTTGCGTCGTCTGCGTGCAGCAAATTGCGGATTCGTGTGGTTGTTTTTAAATCGTCCAGTTGAGAAAATACCGCGTCTATGGTATGATATTGTGAGATTAGAGACAGCGCTGATTTTTCTCCGATTCCCTTTACGCCCGGGATGTTGTCGGACGAGTCTCCCATGAGTGCTTTGACTTCGATCAATTCCTTTGGGGAGACGCCGTAACTCTCTTTGATTTTGGCAACGTCGTAGAGCACGGCCTCTTTGTTGGTGGCAAGGCGCACAGTGACCCGATCATTTACCAGTTGCAGACTGTCGCGATCTCCTGTTGCGATCACGCATTCATTTCCTGACTCGGTGGCGAGCCGGGCAAGGGTTCCTAGGATATCGTCTGCTTCGTACCCGGGAGCTTCTAATATAGTGCAGCCGAGATAGGTCAGCATTTCTTTGGTGTAAGGGAGCTGTATTGCCAGATCGTCCGGCATTTTGTGTCGATTTGCCTTATAATCCGGATATTCCTTATGACGGAAAGTCGGTTCTTTCACATCAAATGCGGCGACAATGGCGTCGGGTGAAACCTCCCGCACCATTTTATCGAAAATATGATAAAAACCATATACGGCGCCGGTGGGAATTCCGGTTGCGGTTGTGAGTCCGTGTACTCCATAAAAGGAGCGGTTGAGAATGCTGTTTCCGTCGATGGCGAGAAGCTTCATTGTTTGAGGATCCTTTCTGAATTTCTATTGTAAACAGGGTTGACTAATTTTTATTTTACTCTTAAAATATCAATTAGTCAAGGAGAGGACGACCAACATTGTTATCTGGAAGTGTTTTTGAAATGAATTCGGTCTGATTCCAAATGGTATTAGGGACATTTTCAAATTTCTCCGGTGTTTTGACGATGTTCCCGGTTCAGCAAACATCTGAGTGAGAGGTTGGTTTTTTGAAACAGGGACGAGAATGAGGAGGGGTACTTTGCGTCAATTTCAAATCGGTGCGGTTGCGATTGAACAGACGGCGGCACTTGCGCCGATGGCGTCGGTGGCCGACTATGCGTATCGGAGCCTTTGCAAGGAGTATGGCGCCGCTTATTTGGTGGGGGAGATGGTGAGTGCAAAAGGGCTTTGTTTTCAAAAAGAGCGGGCTGCCTCGCTGCTGCGTGTTTCCCCGGCTGAAAGACCGATGGCAATTCAGTTGTTTGGCTCAGAACCGGAGTATTTTCCGCCTGCTGTTGAAATCGCACTTTCGTATCAGCCGGATATCATTGATATTAATATGGGCTGTCCTGTGCCGAAGGTGATATCTCAAGGGAGCGGAAGCGCTTTAATGAAAACGCCTTTGTTGGCGGCGGAAATTGTTCAAAGGACGGTAAAGGCGTCCTCTGTTCCGGTTACAGTTAAAATGCGGCTCGGATGGGATGACCGTTGCTGTGATGCGGTCGACTTTGCCAAACGGATGGAGGACGCGGGCGCTATGGCGATCACCGTGCATGGAAGGACGCGGGCGCAGATGTATTCGGGGGAAGCCGACTGGGAGGGAATTGCTGCTGTCAAACAGGCGGTAACGGTTCCGGTGATTGGCAACGGGGATGTGACTTCTCCGGAGCTGGTGAAACGGATGTATGAGCAGACCCACGTGGATTTGGTGATGATCGGAAGAGGCAGCTACGGCAGGCCGTGGCTGTTTTCTCAAGTACGGGATTATCTCGAAACAGGGGTTTATCAGCCTGATCCCGCCTTATCGGAACAGATATCTGTTTTGCGCCGTCATATAGTCCGCCTTTGCGAGGATAAGGGGGAGTTGGTTGGAATGCGTGAGGCGCGTTCGCAGGCAGCTCGTTATTGCAAAGGAATGAAAGGAGCAGCGGCTTTTCGAACGGCGTGTGGGAAGCTGCAAAGTCTTTCTGATTTT
>CAKRVU010000072.1 GCA_934408835.1 uncultured Oscillospiraceae bacterium
TCGATTTTATTCTCAAGTCGTGTCATCACACGGATAAAGTCTTCATTTTTGGTTGTATGTTCTTTTATATAGTCTATGTTATCGCTGAGTTTCTGCATATTTGCCTTTATTTCAGCTGCTTCTGCTGTTATAGCCATTGTTATCACGAAATATATCAAATTTGTTGCCATATTATCACCACCAATAAAAAAAGTATCACCAAAGTTTACACTTTAATGATACTATATGTATAATGGAATTTCTATTGGAATTTTCTAATATTTTTTCTCATGTTGCCGACGATTTTGCGAACAGAAGATTCAGCAAGACAATATTCTTTTGCCAATTGTCTGTAATTACTGCCAGTAAACTTTTGATAGATTTCCGCATCACGAAATCGTTTTATCATTCGTTCTGGCTTCTTGATGTATATGGTACAGCCAGCATAACTATTGACTTCGGCGAGTTCACGTTGTTCGCCTTCGAGCTGTTCAAGATTAATGATTTCTTCCATTTTCAGCAAGCCTTCCTTTCACAAAGTTATCATATGAGTTTACATTTTAATAATACCATATGTAATCGGAAAAATCTACAAAAATATTCCGAATTTTAAATATTTATTTTGTTATATTTCAGTTTCATACTTTCTCATTTTATCCCACCTGATTCTCAACTATGTATCACATATTCTCATGTCTTTACCGTCTTTTCTCGCCTTTATTCGCTTTTTCTCTTTTCGCTTGTCGCATTACAATAATATCGTTCATCACTCATTATTAATGCATACGGCAAGCAAAGCTTTCTTTTTCCATGCTGAATCAATTGTTGCGGAAAGCAGAATTTATAACATCAATATTATCGAAAATTTGCTCATTGTCCGATTTAACACAATTTGTGAGCATGATTTTCCTTCTGAGCAATGGAACTTCATAAATACTGCACAAACTTTCAAGCAACTCAAATAATGATTCAGATTCTTTAACTGTTAGAAATCGAAAAGAAGCGATTGCATCGGCAAGCATTTTCAAAATACTGAGTGAAAAAGGGTGTGATCTCAAATGATAACCTTTGTTATGGACATATTCAATATTCATATTACTCAAAATCAAAGCTTCAATATCGTCTTTTATGGTTAACTTATGTACCGGATAGCCACAGGATCTTAAATATTTTTGTATTGTATTCATTGAAACATAGTTATTTTGGTCGGTATATCTGATAAACATTTCTCTTAAGCATAGTAATCTGCATTTTGCATTCATTCTGTCACTTTTCTTAATTATCATAATTAATCATTATATATTCGATAAAATCAATTGGCATTCATTACCCAAAAAATCCCTGCTCCGATCGAAGCAGGAAAGTTTTTTATTTTCTATTTATATCGATCATCACATATTCCGAACGACAGCCTGTCTTGAATTTTATCGCCCAGTCAGATATTCCCGATGTTACTATGAAATCTGTATCTTTTCTCCTTTCCATTCCGTATATGTTATCATTCACGCCAATATTGAACCAGCGGCTGAACTGCATTATCGGTATCATTTGTCCGCCGTGCGTGTGTCCTGAAAGTACAAGATATGCACCTGCTTTCGCCTCAGCGTCATAATCCACAGGCTGATGGTCAAGCACTATCATATATTTGTTCTTATCAAGTCTCTCTGTCAATTCGGAAATTTTAGCACGGTTGCCTCCAAATTCATTTTTTTCTGATGCGTCCTGTCTGCCTATAAGATAAAATCTATCATCTATTAAAATGCTCTCGTCCTGCAATACTGTTACGTTGTTTTTCTCAACTTCTGCAACCAGCTCATCGCCAGTGTAACCACGCCTGTTATTTCCGTAGTTACCCTTGTCATGATTGCCAAATACAAAATAAACGCCATACTTTGTTTTTATGTCTTTTAATGCACGGCAAACGTCAAGCATATCCGCCTTTGCTGTGTCTTCGTCTACAAAATCGCCTGCTATCACAAGCAGGTCAGGTTGCTGCTTTTCTATGCGTGTCAGATATTCTGATAATTCAGCACCGCTGAATGTAGTTCCAACGTGTGAATCCGCCAACAATGCCACTCTCAGTGTGCCGGCATTTTTCTCAGTTGAAACGCTGTAATCAGTTTCCCATACATTGTATGCCTGTACCCAGCCAATGGCGAGATAGACCGCTGTAACAGCAAGAGCGGCTATCCCTGTCCAACAGCGTGAAAACGTTTTTTTGCTTAGCTTTTTTATAAGATATTTTATAAGCTCAAAAATGATCCAGAAAATAGTGATATGTAGCAAAATGATTATTGCGTTCATATATCCCAGTATCACCCATATTAACGCCGTAGGTAAGATTACCGCAGCTGTACTTATCACCCAGCCCAAGGCTTTTTTCTTTCGTGAAAGCACCTCTACCCACGAAAACTGTTTTATGTTATATATCAAAAACCATATTCCTGCTCCCATTGCAAGAAATATAGCACCAAAGATCAACGCCCACATTCAGGTCTTAATGCTCCTTTCTTTATCTTCGTGATTTCATACACTACGATATTTCACAAAGTAATAAATACTCATACCAATGCTCAACAATTCGCAGACTGTTATCGAAAGCCCCACGCCGCCCATGCTCAATATCTGTGGCAGTATCAACACAGATAAGAACATAAAGATAATCATTCGGCAAAAAGAGAGTATCGCCGAAGTCTTGCCGTCATTGAGAGCTGTAAACCAGCCTGACGCAAATACGTTATACGCCATCATAGCAAAGCTTGTGGCAACGATGCGAAAACCGTGCAAGGCAATTTTTGCGACATTAGCATTGCCCTTTGCAAAAAATCCAACTACGCTTCCGCTGAGCAAATAGCTTATAAGCGTAATAACAGTGGCGGTAACGCCAAGAGTAATTATGCTGATACAGAAAAGCTTTGAAAGTCTTTCTTTGTCACCACGCCCCAAATTGTAGCTGACAACAGAAGAAATACCGTTGATATATCCACGGAACAACCCGCCGAAAAGTCCCTGTGCATACCAGATGATAGAGAGTGAGGTAATGCCGTCTGAACCTCCAAGCCACATCAAAATACGGTTGAACAGTATTGTGATTACTGAAAAAACCAGCACGCTTACCATTTCAGATGATCCATTGATACAGCTGTCGATAAGCGTATGAGGACGCCATTTCGAATGTACAATGGGCAGCACTTGTTTGCGGTCAACAGAAAACAGCATTACTCCGACAATAAACGGTACAGCATAGTCGATACCTGTTGCAACTGTCACACCTGTCAGCCCTCAGCCGAATACCACCATAAACAGCCAGTCTAAAAGAATATTCAGCACACCGCCCAACACAGAAAGAAATGCACCCAGTCCTGCTTTTCCTACTGTGATAAAGCTGAACTGAAATACCATGCTAAAAAACGCAAAAGGTATGGAGATGAGAAAAGGTATCATATACTGTCTGCAATAAGGGGGCAAAGATGTATCTGAACCGAGAAAACGGCACAGTGAATCAAGAAATATCATACAGATTATTGATAGTATCAGACTGAAAGCAAAGGCACTGAGCATTAGAAGAGAAAAGTCTTCCTGTGCCTCACGATGTTTTCCCTCACCTATCTTCTTGGCAACTAAAGCATTTTCTCCACTGCCGAACATCATTCCCAATGCAGATACCAGATAAGTCATTGGCATAGTAATATTTATCGCTGAAAGTGCGTCTGTGTTCACCCACCTTGCAACAAAAATGTCGTCTACCGCAGAATAAAGATTCATAAAAATGCTGGATAAGATCGTAGGCAAAGCAAACAAGATCAGCCAGCGAAAACTGATCTTGTGCTTCAGTTTCATTTGTGTTTCCAATTAGTCACCTCATTCGCTTTCTGATGCAGGCAATTTATCAAGCCAATCCGTCAGTCACCTGTGCATTCTGTGCTTGTTTTACAAAATCTCTTTCTGTACTGCCTTCATTCGTGATATACGTCCAAAAAAGCGACACTGTCTTACCGTCAAAATCCGTCTGCTCCAGATAACTTCTGATCAGGTTCGCCATGCTGTTGTTCCAAACCGGCGTGCCGATTAGAATACGGTCATACTCTGATATATCAGGTAGTATGCCGGAAAGTTCCGGCTCATAAAGTGTACCACCGGTCAATTCCTGCAAATGCTCGGCTGTTCTTTGTGTCATTCCGCTGTAAGAGTAGTACACGATAAGGGTCTTAACCGATTTGGCATCAACAGCTGATGCAGTATTTCCGCTTGTACAGCCTGTCAGCACCATGAAAAGCACCATAACTATGGTCAGAATCATGCTGAGAAGTTTACATTTTCTCTTCATCATTTTCCACTCCTTGATGCAGTTTTTCATATTCCACAGGAGCTACCCGTTCCAGCCACTGCAGAGCACTCTTTGATCTGTGCTCAAAGACAAGGTAAGTAAAGCCACTGTTTTTCGATGCGCCATGCCAGTGCTTGACACCTAGCGGAATATCGACAATATCGTCTGCATGGAGCAGTCTTGCCGGCTTGCCTTCTTCTTGATACCAGTTAATCCCGTCTGTGACAAATAGCGTCTGTCCAATGTGCCAATAATTGATGCAACCTGCCATAAAAGTTACACTGTCCATCAGCATTGCTTTTTCAAAACCAGCGATTTCTTTGATGTAAATGTCACCTATGAAATGTTCCGTATCGTTGCTTTTTTCGCCAAGTCCAAAGAGGGCTGGCCGTTTCTCATTCTGTGTATCCATTTTTATGCACCTTATCAAAGATTATCGCTGAAAAATTCCGTCAGCTTGTCTATAGCTTGTGCAACATACTGATCCTTGTAATACAAGTCCATATGTGAAGCACCCTCGATCTCGTAAAGCTGTGCATTTTCTCCTGCGTTTTTTATGGCATCGTCAGAAAAATGCCTTGTGTCAGCCTCTGTGCCAACAATCATCAGCAAAGGACGAGGTGCGATCCAGTCCATATGCTCAAATGGCAGAAAGTGTGCCAGTACATCATATTGCAACAGACCCCAGCCTGTAGAATTCGGATGCTTCCCAGGTCCTTCTACATAATAGTCGTAACATTCACGGAACATACTGCGTTCGGGGTAGCTTTCCGCCTCAGAGCGTGTACCGGGATTGACATGGGTGAGAAACGCTCCCTCTCCCTTTGCCTCCAGATTTCGCAGAACGCCTGCCTGATCAAGAAGGCAATCACGGATATTCAGGTCTTGCAAAAGTTCTCCGGCAGGATCAACAGCACTTACAGTAGCTATCGCTTTCATACGGCGGTCAGTCTGTGCTGTATAGGAAACATAACTGCCACCAGCACAAACGCCCAGAATTCCAACACGGTTTTCGTCTACAAAGCTGTGTGCTGAAAGAAATGAAACTGCACTGCGAATGTCTTCTGCTCTCTGGAACGGGTCTTCCAGACCACGAGGCTCACCCTCACTCTCTCCTTGGCGTGCAGCGTCAAATGTCAGGGTAACAAATCCCTTTTTGGAAAGTTCCTCAGCATATCTTCCAGCGGTCTGTTCTTTCACTCCGCCTGCTGGGTGACAGCATACGATACCGCAGCGAGTTCCACCCATAAAATCATCGGGCAGATACAGCACGCCTGCAAGGGTCAGACCATAGCTTTTGAATGTAACATTGGTTTTCATGATAATGTCCTCCTTTAGACGGTAATAAAATATTATAGTTTGCATTTGGGACTATTTAGTTAAAATAGAAAGAGCCAAACGCCCTTTATTCTCTGAAATTCGCTTACGAAAACTGATTCTTCCATGTATAAAATGTGCTGTTGGACTAATCCCCATTCAACATCTGTCCTTCCATGATTTCAGCATTTTCGTGTAAACCGTCTTTCAAATTTGCCAGCGTTTTTCCGAATCCACTGCCACCAGAAGTAGCAAAGAGTACGATTTTCTTTTCGGAAAAATCATAGCTTTTCAGAAAACGATTGATGATTGCCGGTGCCTTGTACCACCATATCGGAAAACACAGAAAGATGAGAGAATATCCCGAAATATCAGCATTTTTGTCTGTAAGTTCCGGATAAGGCATTTTCCCTTTCATCTCTCTCGTACTTTTTGAAAAAGGATTCATCCAATTCAAGTACTTTTTCTCATAAGGTACAGCCGGTCTGATTTCATAAAGATCACCGTTTACTGCGTTGGCAAGTCTTTCCGCAACATACGCAGTAACACTGCTTGCAAAAAAATACGCAACAAAAATCCCTGAAATAATTTTTTCTCCTGTTTACTCGCTTTTCATTGCCGATTTACAGCTGAGAATATAGGTTTTCGTCAGTTCCAACAGCTTTTCTCGCTGTTCTTCCGTCAGTTTTACCATAGCGGTTCGTTCACTTTCCCGAACTTTCTCCATGATCTCTGCTTTTGAAGAACGAGGTTGTCACTGTATTAACCGTTTGCTTGGGCAAAAAACACTGTTCTGCAAGTTCTTTTTGTGTGCAGTTTCCTTTTCCGTATATCGCACTGAGAGTCGAAAGACTTGTATAAATACAAGGTAAGAATTATATCCCTGCTTGTGCATTTTGACGAATAAAAACAAATTTCTACACTCAACCTATCAATTTATCATTTTATCTCAAAAACTGTATTGTGTGTATTTGTTGTCACTATATTTTAGCCTGCTCAATCTCATGGAATACAGTAAAAAGAGCATTTTTATCG
>CAKRVU010000073.1 GCA_934408835.1 uncultured Oscillospiraceae bacterium
TAAAAATTCCCTCCTCATGTATATTCTACATCAAGAGGGCTCTTTTTTCTATTGTCCGTTTTTTACGGACTTGTTCATATCAGGAAGGGCTTTTGGTTTTTATTTAAAGGAAGTCGGTTTGTCCGGCAACATTATGGAGGTTTTAGCTTTTCGACATGATAGTGATGGTGCTGATATTGTCCTGGGTGAGGAGCAGTTGAAAGCTGTGCTTCGTTGTTTGATGGGACCTGCATCACGGTTTCATTATCATTTCGTTTTCTCTCAGGTTTGCCGATTGCCAGAGGAATTAACAGGCACTTCTTTTGAATCGGATTTGTCGGGTGATTCTCCTGTTAGCGATCGGTGTGATTCGACTATCTCAAGATGACAATGTTTGTGCCGTGAACGCAAGGCGTGGCGAGGGGGCTGCCAAGCGTCTGTTTAACCACGTTTTGTAACGGTAGTTGGATAGGCGATGACAGCCTCTGCGATATCTGAAAGAGATTGTGTGGAAATACTATACGTATTGTTTTTTGAGTCGTGGTTGATTTGGATGGTCAGCTTGATTTCATCGCCATAGCGGACCGAAGGAAGGCTGGCGAAAAAGACGTCGAGAAGACCGTTGGCGTAAATGTCCATATATTCTTCTGCGGTGATCTCGTTGTATACGCCACTGGCGGCGTTATTGTTAAAATCCTTCACATAGCTTTCAACGGCAGGTTGTACGTCTACAAATAATTCGATTGGGTTGACGGTGAGCTGTACCATGTAAGCGCCATCTTTTGTAATATCGTCGCCAACGGGGTAGGATACCTGGTTGTACAACTGCTGGTATAGGTCGCAAATTCTGGTTTTTACAGCGTCGGAGACCGGGTCAATTTGATATAGTTTGGCAAATGTTTCTACTTCCGATTGATAGTTCTGTTGATAGTTTTGTTCTGCCTGGTACTCTGAAATTCCAACCATTTCAGCATATTCTGAGGTTTTTCCTTTGTAAATCGCGTCTAGGCTTGCCTGTAGATATTCCTGTGGGTTGAAAAAGAGACTACAGCCACTAAAAAGAAAACAGACAAGTAAAAAAAGGACGCTGAGTGTGCGGACTGATTGTTTTTTCATCAATGATATCACTCCGTTTCAGAATGGTGTTGTTTTTTTCTTCGGATAAAAACCCAGACAATGCACCCGGCGGCAGCCAATATCAAGACGCTCCCAACGGCAATGCCGACAATCGAAAAGAGGGAATGCGTACTGTCCTGAGAATCATATGAAATGCTGTTGCGCACAATGAAGGGGTTGGTTTGCTGTTTCGCGGCCGTCAATGCGATCATAGCTTCTTCGGTAATGGTGGGATTGGTAGTGGTATCCTCTTTTGTTTGCGAAAAGCCGCCGTCTGGTTGTTGATAGGAGAGCAACTCGGTAACCAAGTCGGTAGTTCCTTCAGTGAAGCGGGCGTCAGTGGGGAGCAGAGAGAGGGAGGAAAGGGCGGTTATCATCCATGCTAGACTGCTGCAATCTTCCGGGAATGGCGCTGTTTGCAAGTAAGACAAAGCCTTTTGGAGCGCGTCTGTGATTTCCGGTTCCTGTTGATAGGAGGAAAGCGCGGTAACGGCTACAGCAGTGGCGATGACCGTTGAGGCGCTATCGTCCTGCGTGCCCGAGAAGCCGCCGTCCTCTTGCTGACAATTCAGGATTCTGGAAATCAGGGTACGACGATTGTTCGGCGCGTCTTTTGGCACAGAAAAGTTGCCGCTGTCAAACGCGATCAGGGCGATGGATTGCTGATAGAGATCCTGCCCTTCCAGCAACGAGGTGTTCGCAAGCTCTTGAATCAGATTGACGCCTCGGAAATCGACCGGATTGAAGCTGCTAAAGGTCAAGGTCAGGATATCCCGCGACAGCGCAAGGGCAGAGTCATACTGTCCTTGCTTCTGTTCAATTTCGTCCAAAATTCTGGTAGCCGTTGCAATATCGCTTGAAATCCCGGAAATGCCGGTTGCAAGAAGATATTCGGAGGATTTTTCGTTCAGCTTGAGATAAGTACAGCCATTGTTCAGCGCAGCGTCCATGGCGTCTGACCAATAAAAAGGGGGAACCGGGTCGGTTGGTGCGAAAAAAGGGGCAGTGGAGGCGCTCGAGTGGGTGTAGCGAGAGGTGGAAGGGGTGCTGCCAGAAGACGCAGCAACAGATTCCGGTGAAGAAATGGAATTGGAAGAAGGGGAAGGGGTTGCGGACAATGGGGAGGAACCAGCTGAGTAAGATTCCTCTGTCGACGCGCTGCTGACAACAGCAGAGGAACTGCTTTCACCCGAATCGGAAGAAGGAAGGGACTCTTCCTCGCCGGAGACGGGCAAAGTGACGGTTAATAAGAAGCAGAGGGTGAAAAGGAGACAGAGCAGTTTCTGAATTCGGCGCATAAAAACCTCCTTTCTGTGATCAATCAAATGAAATATATGGAAATAAAACTGTCAAAATAACGAGGGATTCAGTAGAAATCCTATTTGAGGGGGACAACGGCAGTTATGTGACTGCAATCAAAAGAAACGGTGAAAATAACGCGGTCGAAGATAGCGGATATACCATTGGCTCACCAAGGCGGCGCACCAGTCATAGACAAAAAAGATCAAAAGCATCAGGATAGCAATTCCGACGTATACCAAATAATGGATAGAGCGGACAGCCTCCCAGCCGACCAGCAAACTGTTGAGAAGGAACACTGCGGTTTCAGCGCAAACGCAAACCAGTGATTTACAAAGGAGTTCCAGGGGTTTGAAGGGGATCTTTTCAAGCCCGACCTTGGCAATTGGGTAATAGCCCAGTAAAGAGAGGTAGGCAATCGCGGCTTCCCGATCCGGTGCGAGGAGGAGAGCCAGTAAAGAGACGGAGACAAAAACAAGGAGTGCTTGTTTGGTTCCAAACTCTATCAACGCGGGGATGAGCAGTAGACCGCAAAAGGCGGGAATGGCATAGCTTGCGAAAGGGAAGATGCCGGTTGCCAGAAAAAAGAGCAGGCTGATTGCCGTAATCATACCGCAAAAGGCAATTTTTTTAGCTGGTTTCATATCAAACGATCCTTTGCGCAACCGTTTTTAGCAGCAGGAAATCAGGTCGCCGCCCATACACTCGCAGCAGCAATCTGCGCACAGAAGTCCTGAGCAGATATCGCACATGCCGCATCCGTATCCTGGCTGCACCGGGCGATAAGGACCGGCTTGCGGGGAGCCAAAATTTCCCTGTCTCTGCCATTGAACCCGGTTGAGGGCGGCGCGGTATTCAGGGTTGTTCGGCTCCATTCGGGTAGCAGTAGAGAAGAAGTTGGACGCTTGTTCCATCCAACCGCGCGCAAAAAAAACGGAGCCTTTCAGAAAATACCATTCGGCGTTTCGGTGTTCTTGTAGTATCTGGTCTAATCGTTGTTCAGCCTCGACCAATTGGTTTTGTTGGATGAGCTGGCGGATGACCGAGTAATCAGCAGAGCCGGCAGACGCTTGCCCTGGCTCGCCGGGCGGGATATTATTGTCGCTGTTGGCTGTGGTGGAGACGCTGGGACCAACCTGTCCGCTTTCCGCTTTCTTTAGGCGGCGTTCGTTCATGATCTGATCGAATGCCTGAGTGATTTCCTCCGTCTTTTCGATGGCCAAATCCTTTAAGGGACCGTCCTCGTAATTGTCCGGATGATATTTTTTCTGTAAGTATGAAAATGCCGTTTTGATCTGTTCGTCTGTTGCACTAGGGTCCAGTTCCAGCACTTCATAGGGATTGTTCATGTCGTTTCTCCTTTTTCGTTTTGGATTGCAATACCCGGTCTCGCACTGCGGGGAGACCGAGATAGATAATATTGTGTAAAATGGTGTGATATCTCCGGTGAGGGAGGAGTTCATAAGCGGCGGCAAGCTGTCCGATGGTAAGGTTCAGAATTTCAGTTAATTGAGCGGGGAGGGACGGGTTGTCCAAATCCTCTTCTGATTCAATGGCGAAGGAGGAGATCAACGGATTGAACTGGCGGTGCGCTAAATCGGACTTGAGGTCGTCCGCTGCGTCCATCAGATAGATATATCGTCCCATCATATAGCCTACCCGGTACAGGGCGGGTGTGAGACGTTTTTCCGGCGAGAGGAGGGCGGCCATTTGTCCCAGGGCGCGTCCAGTAGGGTCGCAGGCGGCGTCAAGGGTGGTAAAGGGAGCGGATTCCAGTTCCCGTTGGCTTTTTTCATATTCTTCTAACATGTCAAATAGCTGGGGACGGCGTTGTTGCGCGCGTTTTTTCCCGCTTGCCGCGAAAGGCAATGCCAGGCGATACTTTTGACGAGAGAAGAAACCGCTGTCCTGCATTTGATCGCGACATTGGTAATAGGCGAGCAGCAGAGCGGTATCGGCGGCAAACTCTAACGCCGGATGTTCCAGAAGGGTTTGTCGTTTTTTTGTCGGACGAGCAATACAACATTGCTGCGCAAAGCGGGGCTCTTCCTCCGAAAGGGAGAGGGCGACCAGCGCGAGAAAAGCCATGTCGTAGCTCAGGAGAAACCGGGCGCGTTGTCCGCCGGCGCGACCAAGCTGCTTGCAAAGACCGCAGTAGATTGCCTGATAGGTCTGAAATTCACAGACTTTTAATTCTCCCCGCAGGGGCTTGACATACCCAAACATTCTGTTTCACCCTTAGATTCTGATTCTTTTATTGTAACTTACAAATAAAAGAATTTGGTGAAGATTTGATGAATTTTATAGAAACGTAAGACATGCAAACAGTTTTTGGATGATTCTCATTCCAGACCTTTTCCGCTTTGCCAGCACTCTGTCAGGCGGGTGAGGTAATCGCCCCAGCCAATTACACCGGTGCGGAGCAGTTCGCTTTGAATGGAAAAGTCATCCTGAAAGCCGGCTGGTGCACGGCTGCCCTGACCGCGGACAAAATCGTTGGTTTGACAGTGCGAAAGGACGCTTTCTTCCAAAGAGGAAGAAGGGGCGGCAGTATAAGGGGTAAGGGGAAACTGGTTATATTCTGTAAACAGCCAGTTGAAGAATTGCTGCAACGCTTTTTTCTGTCCGTCTGTAGCTTCCTTGTTGACAACAACCATGTCGGACGTTTCAATCCATTTGGGATTTTCCGATAAAGGAAGAGGTGCGAAAGCAAAATCATCTGCAATGTCCGGGCGGATTTCCTCAATAGACGAAATGATTTTGCTGCTTCCGAAGTAGAGGACGGCTGTTCGGTTGGACAGCATGGTAGCCGGGTCGTCTAAGGGGCTGCTGCCAACTAGAGAAAGGACAGTTTGAATAGTTGGGGAAAAAGCTGGGACTGCGTCCGGGTTCTGCTGTGCGCCATTGGTAATTGAGATTTCTTCCAAGTCGGTTCTGGTGCAGACGGCTTTTTCGATTCCATAGGAGTCGGCGACCGCATTAATGGAGCTGATACTTTCTCGCAAGCCGTCCAGGGTGGCAAAGGAAGCCGGGTCGATTCCCATCACTGAGAGGAGGCGCGAGTTGTAGATGATTCCACATCCGTATAGGGTAATTGGGAGCGCATAGACCACTCCGTCACGGGAAAAAGACTCGGTTAAAGGGGTGACGGGGACAGGGAGTGGCTGCGCATTTTCAAGAAAATAAGAAAGATCGGATTCTCCGTGAATGGAGAAAACGGTAGGCGGGTCGGTGTGTAGTTTTTCCAGCAGATGGACGCGGTAATTTTCGTCATCGGGATAACGGATAAAATCGAATGTGACCTGCGGATGGAGGTTGTGATAAGCGTCGGCGGCTTGTTCCAAAGCGGATGGAGCATCGTCTGTCAACAGGAAAGACAGCTCCACCTCCGCTGTAGCGGTATCGGCTTGCGGAATGGTTGTCTTTGAGACGGAGCAACCACTCAAAAGGACGATCGAGAGCAGCAGTGAGAGGATACGTTTCATAACAATTCTCCTTGTTGGTATGGCAGTTTTGGTGGGATGTAGGTGGGAATGCGCGGCGGAATAAAAATCACGGTTGAACTGGTATGTTATGCGAATGATTTTGTAACATTGAAAAGTGGGAATCACCTTACGTTTTGATAAGAGAAATTTTGTTGATTGCTGCGTTTTGGGCAAACGGAGATTTCGGGGGCTTGCGTGGAAGCAGCTTCTTGATAGGGTTATTCTTTCCGGTTGGACTGCGGATTATCCGATTCAAACGGCATCTAGGGGAGAAAAGAGCGGTAATAAAAAACCGGCGGAATATTCCGCCGGTAGTATCCTGAACAGGAGTTTTTGCTTATTGATGATCAACCTGATCCATATGCTCGATCAGCATCAGAACCTTGTTGCTGTAACCCCATTCGTTGTCATACCAAGAAACCAGTTTGACAAAATGGTCGTTGAGCATGATGCCGGCCTTTTCATCAAAAATTGAGGTGTGCGCATCGCCTAAGAAGTCGGAAGATACGACCATCTCGTCTGTATATCCCAGAATCCCTTTGAGTTCGCCTTCGGAAGCTTTTTTCAAAGCTGCGCAGATGTCCTCATAAGTGGTTGCCTTTTCGAGGCTGACAGTCAAGTCTACTACAGAAACATCGAGTGTGGGTACGCGCATAGACATACCGGTCAGTTTCCCTTGCATTTCAGGAATCACAAGAGCGCATGCCTTTGCGGCGCCGGTGGAGGAAGGAATGATGTTGCCAGCTGCGGCACGACC
>CAKRVU010000074.1 GCA_934408835.1 uncultured Oscillospiraceae bacterium
GTGTAATATTTTTTTGGGATGCACCCCGGCGTTTAACAAGCAATGCAATTCTGATCGTCTCTGTAATAAATCGTCTGTAAACACCCGCAAAGACAGACTCACTCCCGTCATTGCATTTCCAATAATCATCCCGGAAAGGGTAATTGTATACTGCGGGTCGAAAAAACTTTGTCCTATCACCGCACAAACAAAAAAGAATAGGATCAACAACCCCACGCCAGTCAACGAAAGCGCAGCGGCAAGCCGGAACTTCCAGTTCAGGCACCGACATCCGGCAAGCATCCGGTGAATAGCGAATAGCAAAATGACTGTCAAATAGGCTACTGTAAAGATGGGATGCGGATACTGAAAAATAAGCTGTAAAATAAGTCCTGCCAAGACCAATTGTACCGTCATTCGAATGCTGGCAACCAACAACAATTTAGTTTGATCGAGTTTTTGTTTCTGAAAAACAAGCAGCATAACCAACACAAGAAGATATACCAATAAGAATTGCCACAAATTCAGTTGCTGCGCTCCCACAACATGTCTCCCCTCTCCAGCAAAATTTGGTCTTCCGCAAATTGCGTCACCAACTCTTCCGCATGACTGACTATAATCGGCGTCATCCCAACCTGTTTCGCATGAGAAATCAGATTGTTCAGCAAAACGCTTGCCGTTTCCAAGTCCAAAGCCGACGTAGGCTCATCCAACAACAGCACCGACGGCGAAAAAGAAAGATAAATTGCAAGCATAACTCGTTGTCGTTCCCCGCCTGACAAAGAATCGCAAGACGCATCGGGCGATATCGACAACGCGCATAACGCCAACCATTTCTTTATTTGATCTTCCTCGGGAACAGGTAAGTCCCGATATTCATAAAAACGCCTAAAATTTTCATAAATACTGCCGGAAAACAAAAAGATTTCCTGTGAAATCAGCAACACTTCCCGTCGCAGCAAAATCGGAGAATACTCCGTGATCGGTTTTCCACGATAATAGAGTTTCCCCGCCGTTGGAGCGATTGTACGGTTAAACATTCGAAATAACGTGCTCTTTCCTATTCCGCTGGGTCCGGTAAAAAAAGTAACCTTTTGCGAAAATACCTGAAACGTTGGATAACGGATGAGTTTTTGAAATTCCAAGCCTTCTCCTTCAAAGAGAATTTGCATTTCATTTTCCCTCCTCAAAGTGAAAACAGGGTCATTTGACTCGTTTCCGGCATCGTTCCAAATACTCCCACCTGTTTTAAATATTCTATAATCGCCTTCGACACGCCAGATCGGATTGCTACCTCCTCGATAGAAATATACTCCCCTTCTTTGCCGGCTTCCATCAATTTCTGCGCAGCGGACTCTCCTAATCCTTTCAGAGAATTGAATGGCAGCCGAATTTTCCCGTCTTCAATCTGATAATCCGTTGCATGAGAGCGGTAAAGATCGACCGGTAAGAAAGAGTATCCCCGTGATAGCATCTCATTAATAATCAAAAGGGTTTCATAAGTATCGTTTTCTTTTACCGTCCGTTCATTCCCTTTCATTCTCAAAACATCAATTTTTTGCCGTACCGTGTTTTTTCCATGCATGGTAGCTTCTACGTCGAAATCACCACCGCGAACGGTAAAATAAGCGGCATAATACTCCAGAGGATGGTAAACCTTATGCCATCCCAACCGTACAGCGGAAATAACATAAGCAGCCGCATGCGCCTTAGGGAACATATATTTGATTTTAAAGCAGCTGTCAATATACCATTGTGGCACTCCGTGTTCAAGCATTGCCCGCTGATGCTCTGGCGTTAACAACTTTGGCGCTTTCCCTTTCCGGGTAATCTCCATAATTTGAAATGCCATCTTCGGCTCCAACCCTTTTTGAAGCAGATACGTCATAATACTGTCACGCGTTCCAATGACCTCGCTGATATTGCAGATTCCGTCCCGAATCAGTTCCTGTGCATTGTTGAGCCATACATCAGTACCATGGGAAAGTCCAGATATCTGCAACAAATCCGAAAAACATTTCGGCTGCGCATCAATTAACATCTGCCGTACAAAGTTGGTTCCCATTTCAGGCAATGATAATGTTCCGGTCTTACTGTAAATTTCCTCCGATTTTACACCCAAAGGTTCAGTAGAAGTGAACAACGCAATCACTTCGGGGTCGTTGGTTGGAATTTCCTCCGCCTTAACGCCGGTTAGATTTTCAAGATGCTTATAAAGGGTGGGAACATCATGTCCTAAAATGTCTAATTTTAAAATCGTATCGTGCAGCGAATGGAAATCAAAATGGGTGGTAATCACATCGCTCTTAGAATCATCCGCCGGGTGCTGAACGGGAGTAAAATCATAAACATCATAATCCGAAGGGACAACGACCATGCCGCCCGGATGTTGCCCTGTTGTCCGCTTGATTCCCTGGCAGCCCTTTGCAAGGCGCAATTCTTCCGAACGGTTCACCACACGTCCGCGTTCCTCCAAATATTTCAAAGCGAAACCATATGCCGTCCGTTCCGCTACAGTTGAAATCGTGCCGGCTTTAAACACATGATCTCTTCCGAACAATTCTTCGGTATAGCGATGGGCATTGCTTTGATATTCTCCGCTGAAATTCAGATCAATATCCGGCGCCTTATCGCCATCGAACCCTAAAAAAGTTTCAAACGGGATGTTGTGTCCATCCTGTTTCATCTGCGTCCCACAGTTAGGGCATTTCTTGAAAGGAAGATCAAACCCAGAGCCAACGCTGCCGTCCGTAACAAACTCGCTATATCTGCACTCGGGACAAACATAATGAGGTGGAAGAGGATTGACCTCTGAAATCCCCGCCATAGTTGCAACAAAAGAAGAACCAACCGAGCCACGAGATCCAACTGAGTAGCCATCTTGCACCGATTGATACACCAATTTCTGAGCAATCATATAGAGCACAGCAAATCCATGCTTAATAATAGATGATAATTCCCGTTCCAGACGCTGCTTTACAATTTCCGGCAGAGGTTCTCCATAAAGTTCTCTAGCCCTTGCCCAAGTAATTCGCTGTAGGTCCTCTTCCGAGCCTTCAATGCTGGGAGGATATGTACCTTTCGGAATCGGACGCACTTGCGGGTCCATCATGTCTGCAATTCGATTCGGATTTTCGATTACCACCTCACGCGCCTTTTCTTCACCCAAATAGGAGAATTCCTGCAACATTTCTTCTGTTGTACGAAGGTAAAGAGGCGGCTGCTGGTCGGCGTCTTTGAATTTAAGGGACGCCATAATGATAGAACGAAAAACAGAGTCTCTGGAATCCTGAAAGTGGACATCACAGGTTGCAACTACCGGCTTATCTAACGTCTCCCCCAATTTGACAATGGTGCGATTATAATCCTTTAACCGCTCCAGGTTAGGTACCATCCCATTGCGCAGCATAAATTCGTTATTTCCTAGCGGCTGGATTTCCAAATAGTCATAAAAATCCGCAATCCTGCAAAGTTCATCCCAGCTCTTTCCGTCCGCCACAGCCTGAAACAACTCTCCCTGTTCACAGGCGCTGCCAACCAATAACCCCTCTCGGTTTTTGATTAAATCGCTTTTTAAGGTGCGCGGTTTTTTATAAAAATAATGCAAATGTGCGTTTGACACCAGCCGATACAAATTTTTGAGACCGGTTTTATTTTTCACCAGTAAAATCTGATGATAAGGGCGCAGTTTTTTAAAGTCCTGCATACCGCTCAATCCCGCGTTAATCTGGCTGATATCCGAAATCGAATACTTGTCCTGCAATATTGTCAACATTTTTTGAAAGATTAGTGCCAGAATTTTAGCGTCGTCGCAAGCGCGATGATGATTAAAGTCGCCCAATTTTAAGTGTTTAGCAACCGTATCCAATTTATGATTCGGCAATGTTGGGAACAGTGCTCTTGCCAATGCCAGCGTATCAATATAGGTACAAGAAAACGGTATAGAATGACGCTGCGCCGTTGCGGATAAAAATCCGATATCAAAGCTTGCGTTATGCGCCACGAGCACCCTGCCGTTGACAAAATCCAAAAAATCAGCCAGCGCCTCTTCTGAAGGCGGCGCTTTGGCCACCATAGCGTCGTCAATCCCGGTTAGTTCAGTAATCCGCGGCGGTATAGGCTTTTGCGGATTGACAAAAGAACTGTATTCCTGCCCTATTTCACCCGCCTGAAGGGAGACGGCGCCTATTTCCGTCAATCGTTCCTCTTGCGCGTTTAATCCGGTGGTCTCCACATCAAAAACAACAAAATCCCCCGAAAGAGGTTCCTTTCCTTTTCCGCAAACAACACTGGTGAGATCATTCACAAAATAATTCTCCACACCATAAATGACCTTAAATTCGCCGCCCTCTTTCCGAATGGCTTCCACCTCGTTCATAGCTTCCGGAAAAGCCTGTACCACACCGTGATCCGTCACCGCAATCGCCTGATGCCCCCAACGATATGCAGTTCGAATCATCTTTGCAACAGGAGTCAATCCGTCCATTTGCGACATCTTGGTATGCAAATGCAATTCAACCCTTTTTTTGTCAGACTGATCCATCCGCTCTCTCTGTTTGACAATCATAATATCAAACGGTTTCATTACCAAGGCTTTCTCATAACGGTCTTCTTCAATATTACCGCGGACAAATACTGTAACTCCCGGTTTTAATCCATCAAACTGCGCCTTTTTATTGGTATCGCAAAAAATTTTAAATGTAATGGAACTGGTAAAATCAGTGATCGAATAGCTTCGAATTTGTTTGGCTCCATCTTGATACTCTCGCACCTGTACATCAAAAATTTCGCCCCATACGGCAACGTCCTTCTCCTCAGTGATCATACTGGAAAGTTCTCTCGGCGCATTCTTGATCTTTCGTCCCTTGATCAGTTTAGCAGCTTCAGACAAAAACGGAAGCTCCGTCAATGACAAGTTTATCTCTTTTACATGCTGTTCCTCTTCGAAAGGAGGCGGCGAAGAGGTTCGTTCCGGCGGAGGTTCCGGTAAAGGAATCTCATCTGTCACCGGCGGGATGTTCTTCAAACGATTTTGTTCCAGCTCTTTGCGATCTTCCTCGCTCAACTGCAATACTCCGTCAAACTGAACGATAATTGAAACGGAAAACTGATCGGCAATTAATTGGGATAATTTCCGTTCCGCCTGCAACTGATGAAGTTGCTGATAGCCGCCCCGTTTGAGAAAAATTGTGAGGACGCCTTCCCCTAAGGTTGCCTTTGCGTCATCCAAAAAGCCATTGATCATAGGAGATATTCGTTTCATTTGTTCGATCAAATAAGGGAAGCTGTCCTCCGAAAACAGATTAGGGGTATATTTGGGACAAAGGTAAACCCTCGGAAGAGACAATGTCTTCTGCAAGTACTCCTCGCACCGATTCAATTCCAGAGTATTCGCCAATTCCTCCAATTTCAGCCACAGTTTAATATAAGAGCCGTTATTGGCTCGAATGATTTTCAATACCTCACTTTGTTCGAACAGGAAATTGACAGTTCCTTGTTCCGGCAATGCCTCCAGCAAGGAAGAAAGTGTCCGTGCCATACATTACTCCTTAAACTCCATATTCAATTTATCAACTTCTTCTAGCAAAGCTTGTAAAATCTGCGCCTCCGGAACTTTACGAATGATCCTTCCTTTTTGGAACAAAATTGCACAGCCATCACCGCCGGCAATTCCCAAATCGGCATCCTTTGCTTCCCCGGGTCCGTTGACAGCGCAGCCCATTACCGCAATTTTATATGGTTTTCGGACATTTTCAAGCGCCTTCTCTACCTGATTCGCCAGGGAAATCAAGTCAATTTGTGTACGTCCGCAAGTGGGACAAGAAATCAACGTGACGCGATCCTTACAAAGACCCAACGCTTGCAAAATATCTCTTCCGGCTCGAATCTCCTCCAACGGATCCCCGGTCAGAGAGACCCGAATAGTATCCCCAATGCCATCTGCCAACAGGCTTCCAATCCCGATTGACGACTTAATGAGACCCATCCTCGGCGTGCCTGCCTCGGTCACTCCGAGGTGAAGCGGATAAGGCGTCCTAGCGGCCAATTTCCGATAAGCCTCTATCATAGTCGAAACATTAGAAGATTTAATAGAAAGGACGATTTGATCAAAATCGCATTGCTCAAGAAGTGTTACATGTCTTAATGCGCTTTCCACCATTGCGTCAGCCGAAGCGGTTCCGTATTTTTTTAACAACTCCGGTTCTACAGACCCCGAGTTTACGCCGATTCGGATAGGAATGGAAGCAGAAGCGCAGCTCTTTGCCACTTCTCGAACGCGTTCCGCATCCCCAATGTTTCCGGGATTAATCCGGATTTTATCAATACCGGCGGCAATGGACTCCAACGCAAGCCGGTAATCAAAATGGATGTCTGCCACCAAAGGAATCCGTATTTTTTGCTTGATTGCCGGAATCAGAGAGAGCGCTTCACGGTTTGGAATCGCTACCCTCAAAATATCGCAACCGGCAGCCTCCAGTTCCATTGCCTGACGAACATTTCCTTCTATATCAGCAGCCGGACGATTCAGCATCGACTGAACATAAATCCGATCGCCACCAAAAACAAATCCGTTTTTTAACTGCACCTGTTTTTTTATCTGCCTATTCATAATTACATTCCTCAATGACTAAAAC
>CAKRVU010000075.1 GCA_934408835.1 uncultured Oscillospiraceae bacterium
CAAACAATATGTTTGGACGTACTATTTTATGCGTCATCTACTCAGTTCATATGCGCGTTTGGTACAATCGCTGCAGGCTTTTTGAATTGCTCCTAAAAAGTCGTTCTCCTCCAATGCCTTTAACCCGGCCAGTGTTGTGCCACCGGGCGAACTCACCATTTGAATCAACTGATCAATACTGTTATCTGATTTGAGCATCATATCCGCGGCACCTTTTAACGAAGCGCAGAAAAGTTTTAATGCCGTTTCCTCGGAAATCCCTTCATTCACAGCATAATCTACAAACCCTTTGGCAAACAAATAAATGAAAGCCGGAGAAGACCCGTTCACGGCAATGATTTCGTTCATTTTATCCGCCGGAATCACAGCGGTTTCCCCATTGATACTGAAAATACGTTGCACAAATTCAAAATCAGAATCGGGAACTCTCTTGCCGGCCGAAAGAGCTGTAGCCCCTTGACCAATTAAAAGAGGGGTGTTAGGCATAACGCGAACAATCTTTAGAGGGAAGCCAACAGCCTCTGTCATATACTCTTCTGTAATACCGGCGGCAATGGACACAAGAACGGTATTTTCTGAAACAGCGTCGCGGATTTGCTGTAACACTTCCGGAAAATTCTGAGGCTTAATCGCCAATATTACATAATCGCAATGTTTCACCACATCTGCGGCGCTAGCGGATGTAACCACTCCGTGCTGTAACAAAAAATCATAATGGTTCGCGTTAATATCATACGCCATCAATTCGCATTCTATACGACTTTGAAAGATTCCGGAAAGAATAGCCATCGCCATATTGCCGGTTCCGATAAACCCAATCTTTTTCATTTTACATATCCTCCTTCTGTTCCGCTAAAGCCGCCTGTATCATAATTGCAACTTCAACCCGTTTCTTCTCCATCTCGCAACCGAGTTCATAGGGGGAAAAGACGTCGCCGGCGAACTCCAGATTATTGGCGTTGCACCCTCCGCTGCAATAAAATTTTGCCCAGCATTCCTGACATTTTGGTTTGTCATAAATGGTTGTATGCGCAAAAAAACGTTTTTTCTCCAAATCGACGATTCCTGTAGAAAGGTTCCCCATTTTCCATTCTTCCTTTCCGACGAACTGATGACAAGGATAAATATCGCCGTCGGGAGTGACTGCAACGTACTCATTTCCACAACCGCAGCCACGCAGTCGTTTGATAGCGCACGGACCTTGCGCCAGGTCAATCATAAAATGGAAGAAGTTGATTTCCTCCCCTTTTTTCTTTTTCTCAATCAATTGTTCCGCTAGGCGGTCATATTCCTCGAAAATCTGGGGCAGTTCCTTGCGGGTAATGGCATAGGGTTCTTGCGGGTCGGATACGACAGGCTCGATGGAAAGCTGGCGGAATCCCAATTGATGCATCTGCATCACATCTTTTGAAAAGTCAAGATTATACTTGGTGAAAGTGCCTCGAACGTAATAATCTTTTTTACCGCGACCGGATACCAATTGTTGATAAAGCGGTACTATTTTGTCATAAGAGCCGCTTTGATCAACACGAGGACGCATTCTGTCATTGACTTCTTTTCGACCATCTAAAGAAAGGACGATATTATTCATTTCCTCATTGAGATAAGAAATCTTTTCTTCATCCAATAAAATGCCGTTTGTTGTCACCGTAAATCTGAAATGTTTTCCATATTCCTTTTCGCGTTCCCTGGCATAAGCTACAATTTTTTGAATGACTTTAAAATTCATTAACGGTTCCCCGCCAAAAAAATCAAGCTCCAAATTTTTTCTTGTTCCAGAATGGGTCAGCAAAAAATCGATCGCCTGTTTTCCGGTCTCCTCCGTCATCAATTTTCTGCCATGTCCAAAATCGCCTGTAGAAGCAAAGCAATAGCCGCAGCGAAGATTACAATCATGCGCAATATGTAAACACATCGCCTTGATTGGCGCGTCAGTCATACAATCAGCAAAGGCTTCATAATCATCCTCAGAAAACAAGCTGCCTTCCTGATACAGTTGATAAAATTCCTGGTAGCTTTCCTCAATTTCTTCCTTTGAAAACTCAGGAAACTGCGCAAATATCGAGTGCGGACACTCCTCAGTCATAGGCAAAGTAATGGCGTCAACAATTGCATATGAAACCGCGTCAAGCAAATGGACTGCGCCGCTCCCAACGTCCAACAATATGCGGTAGTCACCTAGTTGATATTTATGAATCATTGTCTTTCTTTCCTTTCCTAACAGAACATCCCGCCACATTCAGGGGCGGGATGCTTTTTACGAACACAAAAGCAAGTAATATCGCTCTTATTTGCTTTTATGCTCACACGGTTGGTTGGCTACTGTACATGAGGTTTTGCACGCGGATTGACAAGAAGTCTGACATTCCCCGCAACCGCCTTTCGCAGCAGTTTCCTTTAAATTGGTATGATTGAGCGTTTTGATATGCTTCAACAAAATCGACTCCCCTTTGATATAATACTACTATATTACCACAGAATTCATCATATTTCAAGTGTATTTTGCAAAATCAAAAGAAATTCATTTTCACAAGATAAACGCAAGGCACAAACGCGTGATTGAAAAAAGAAATGCATTTGCCCTAAACGTTATTTGAAGGATACGCATGCCTTTTATGTTTGTCTGAGGCGATTTTTCTCAAAAATTCTATCTTCTTTTTTTCTGATAATTGACGCCAAGTGTTCCTCCCAACATCGCGGACGCCAAAATAACAATAAATTTGATCAAACTGCCAACAGAAATAAGCGTGCCCGTACCGATTAAAGCGCACATTATCAGGACGCCAGCAAAAAGCAATCCAAACAAAAAACCCACAATCAAACCTTGACGTTTATGAATTCTGGCAGCGATAAAACCACCAAAAAAAGCACTGATTCCGGCGCAGACCAAAACAATCATGGATATTGACGGAACAGGCACGTTAGAGCTGCTGATGACCAGGCCGGCTATGATAAATAACAGCGTAATACAGACGGTGCAACCGAGTAATCCCCACACCAGCGGTTTTATCATGCTTTCAAGATGAAGCCCTTTTTCTTCAGCCATTTTTATCTTCCTCCCATCGTTTTTAATATCTGTATGCGGTCGCCGTCCGTTTTAGAACAAAAAAACCGAAAGCAAACAGCCTTTCGGTTTCACAAACAATTATGCCTTTTCCGTAGCCGGTTCCGCCGGAGCAGAGGAAGCTTCCTGCGCGGTTTCATTGCTTTGAATCGCCCAGCGTTTCACACGAATTTTACTGCGGTCACTTCCAGTTTCGATGATTAGATGATCTTCTTTGATAACCACAACACGTCCAACAATTCCGCCGATTGTGATAATCTCATCGCCAACCTGCACATTATTGCGCATTTGCGCTGTTTCTTTATCCCGCTTTTTCTGCGGACGAATCAGCAACAAATACATAATGCCAAACATAACGACCAACATTAAAATTGGAGCAAACATATCCATAAGTTTAAACCTCTCTTATTCTTCTTTTAACACGATACTATTGTAGTATACATCCAATTCGAATAAAAATCAAGTCTTATGGTGGAGAACGAGCAATCAAAATCGTGAACAAATGGTAAACTTCTATAGCGACTACGAAAACAACGCGTTTAAATGGGAAATTTCCTCAGTAGACTGTGGGTTCGTCTCTCCGTCCGGCAAAAACAGGGACTGATAAGAATACAGACAATATCCGTGATAATGAGAAAGAGTGCGGAGGTACTCCTCCTGGCGGCAAAGCATATCACAACCGCTTTGTGAAACAGCCTTCCACTCCCCTTGCCCCGTACCTGCATTGGCATCGTTTTCCATTCCCAATTTATAAGCCGCCAATCCTGCATAAAGAACCACATCGTTTTGAATCAGCGAATCCCATTGCTGTGCAGCCTGGTCAAACGGAAGGGCAGCATTTTCAAAGCCATAATAAATTTGTGGCATAATATAGTCCACATATCCTTCTTCCGACAACCACTGATTGACGTTGATGTACATTTTATTGTAATCATTACTCAAATTTGCCTGAGGGCTGATTCCAAACACCAGATTAGAATCTTTATTATGCACAGTCTGGTAAAGTTGGTGCACCATCTGAGAAGTAGCGTCCCTTCGCCAATCAGAAATATCAATTCCAGGATTTTGCTTCTGATAATAATCATGATCATTTTGAGGAAGTCCGTCTACACCGCTGGGATAAAAATAATCGTCCAAATGAATTCCAGATAAAGGATAATTGTCCAGTATTTCACGAACGCCCGAATCAATCAAATCGCGCACCTGCGGATTAGCCGGAATTAAAATATATCTTCCGGTTCCGTCCTTCATGTAATAATCCGATTGATTTTCCGACAAATACCATTGTTTTAATTGATACTGATCCGGAATCTGCTCAAACTCTTCATCAGTCATTGTCCGCATCGGATTAATCCAACCTTGTACCGATAAACCAGCGTCGTTCGCAGCGTTTAAAAACAATGCCAGCGGATCATAAGGAAGGCTTCCCCCCAAGGTTCCGGCGCAATATTTGGACATCGGAAACAACTCAGATGGGTACATCGCGTCTCCAAAAGCACGCAGTTGCAAAATCAACGTATTGCACCCAATCGCCGTCAGGTTATTACAAATTTGATGAACTTCATTCGTGAATTCTTCTTCTGATTTTCCGGCTAACAGTTGTCCCCATTCTAAATAAGAAAACCAACAGGCTCGCATTTCCTCCGACTGCTGTTCTCCCGCAGCGGTTGTTGCAGAAGCTTCCTCCGGAACAGATATCGTGGGTTCCGGTGGACTCTCGGAAGAGTTTTCATGAACGGACGAAAAACCGATCAATGCAAAAAAAAGAACACAAATAATTAGAAAAGCTCCTATTGCCAGTCGATTCAAACAATCACCCAATTTCCTTTTTGATTATTTGTATGCGGACAAGGTCTTCGCTTATTCCAATGATTTGTATTCCGTCTGTCTTATTCAATTTCTAAGTCAATATTGGCCGTATAATTATCTGTGATGATAGCAAGAGAGCCATCATTTTTCAAACGAAGCAGAATGTTCGAAGTCCTTTGGGGATCCATTTTAATTTCTACACCGTCTTCTATTGTCGATGTTTCAATTCCATATTCCTTCAATTCATTCAATTGCTCGTTATCCTCCTCAATCGTCTCATCCACCCGTTTGGAAATTTCATGTGTATCCTGAAACGCCATCTTAAATTTCAAATCGGATAATGTATCATCGATTGATGGTTCTGTCAACGATTTTTCCGACTCTTTCGGTTTCTGACGTGTAATGCCATCGGACAACGGAAGAACATCATCAAATTTTGTGCGGATCTCGCTGTGGGATATCGGCTTTAGAGGTTGACGTGAATGAGTCGACCTTTGGTAATATTTCTGAAAGTCGTCAGAAACATCTGCTGACTTTTCTGACAGAAAATCCACCCCTGTAAACTTCTGATTTTTACAACGGGACAGTCGAATTAATACTATCACCTGAAAGATCAAGAAGATAGTGCAAGGTAGAATGATAATACACAAAATGCCCCAAATAGACGAAAGGAACGCATAAATAGAACCAACTGCCGGAATATTTTTAGCAACTATACCATAAGCAACATTTGTTGTATAATAGTTTGTCACTCCATCTACTGTGGTAGAAAGCAATAAAACATTAGAACTAGAAATCGACTCAACAGTTGCTAAACGCTTTTTACCGTCAATATTACAGACAATGGTATCTCCTTCAGCAGGTTGTCTTGAAAAATCCACTGATACCGCCTGATTCTGATCTACAATATAAATATTGCTGCCAAACAGCCAAATATCTTCACCGTGTGGTTTTGGGATAAAACTTCCAATTAAAAATATAATATATAGCGCTAAAATGAAAAAATAACAAACACCAAAAATCCATTTTAATTTTTTATGTTTTTTTGCATCCACGAACTTCGTCCTCTTTTCTACTTTAAATACTATTATCCTATTTTTTATGTCAATTGTCAACCCCGAACAAAAATCTCAATCAAAATGATACAACGCAATCACGATAAAAAGAAACATCAATCAACATCTGGTTGAGACGATCAAGATAAGCTTCGTTTTGTTAAAACTTCTTTGAAAAACTTTTTCTTCTTTATATAAATCTTTTATATAAAATAAGTTCCACTATTTTATCATATTACAAAACATCAGCAACAAACATTTTTCGACATATAGAAAAACAGAAAAAACGCTACCTAATAAAATAGATAGCGCTTGGAGGCGACGACCAGAATTGAACTGGTGATAAAGGTGTTGCAGACCTCTGCCTTACCGCTTGGCTACGTCGCCTTATGGAGCGGGTTACGAGGCTCGAACTCGCTACCTCCACCTTGGCAAGGTGGCGCTCTACCAGATGAGCTAAACCCGCAAAATGAATCCCTGACAGGGATTTGGTGCCTCTGGACGGAATCGAACCATCGACACGAGGATTTTCAGTCCTCTGCTCTACCGACTGAGCTACGGAGGCTTACAAATTCATGAAACAGACAACTGAACTGGCGACCCAGATCAGACTCGAACTGACGACCTCCTGCGTGACAGGCAGGCGTTCTAACCAACTGAACTACTGGGCCA
>CAKRVU010000076.1 GCA_934408835.1 uncultured Oscillospiraceae bacterium
CTTCAGCGGTGAGATTGCCTGCAACACTTCTTTTTCTGAAAGGTGCGCGGGCAGCGGCAACTGAACTAAAATACCGTTGCAAGAAGGGTCCGCGTTTTGCTTGGAGATCTCCTCGAGCAATTCCTCCTGGGTCACATTCTGTGGCATCCGAATGGTATTGGAGTGAATTCCAACTTCTTCGCAAGCACGCTGCTTGTTTCGGACGTAAATCTGAGACGCAGGATCGTCCCCCACCAAAATTACCGAAAGAGAAACCGAAATTCCTCCTTTTTTGCATGTTGCAACCTCTTGCTTTAATTCCGTTCGACAGCGTTTTGCCACAGTTTTTCCATCAATCAGAATGGCTGACATTCTGTTTTCCCCCTTCTCGTTTTCGTTTCTCTTTTTCTGTCAATACCTTTTGCCAATCCGCCGTTTGCACAAACAAATAATCGCGATTGGAGTGCTTTTTCATCCAATAACAGCGCATGAACAAAAACACTGCTAAAGAGGAAACAAACAAAATAGCGGCAAGCAATTGTGAAACTCGAATCACACCCGGCAACAGCCAAAGGCTGTCAGCACGAATCCCTTCTACAAAAAAGCGCTCAAATCCATACCAGGCAAGATACAGCAAAAACACCTCTCCGTCAAACTTTCGCCGTTTGGCATAAATGGAAAGTAGTAAAAAGCCCAATAAACACCAAAGGGATTCATACAAAAATGTAGGATGTACCGGGGCGATGCTGTCTGGAATTTTATTTCCGATCATTCCCCACGGGAGATCGGTATGTCCCCCAAACGCCTCCACGTTTACAAAGTTGCCCCAGCGCCCTATTCCTTGCCCGATCAAAAAACCGATTCCGGCAAGATCCAGCATTGGCAGAAGCGGAACCTTTCGGATACGGCACGCAATTCCTCCGACCAGAACTGCGCCGATAATACCTCCATAAATCGCAAGCCCGCCTGTACGCAGATCAAAAATAGACCAAATATCATTGCGAAACAAATCCCAAGAAAAGATAACATAGTACAACCTGGCGCCCACAACGCCACCAATCAAACCAAATAAAACAACATCAGTCATCCGCTCGCTTTCGATTCCAAAACGCTCTGCGCGCCGAAACCCGTACACCATAGCCAACGCCATGCCAACTGCAATGATAATGCCATACCAATAAATTGGAAATCCAAAAACCGAGATATAAGGATAAAATTCAATTCGATCAATCCCAAGTCCCGGAAACCCAACCCAATTCATCCGATTCCTCCTATTCTTCCGATTCCGCAGTCGGAGAAATCACCGATAGGGTAACTCTCTCGGGATGGAAGCTCTCCAGCCGGGCAGTTAATCCTTCCAAAGTAAGCTTTTGAGCCATTTCCAGAGGCGCGTAAACTGAAATGTTGGAAAGTCCGGCGCTCAAAAGGCTGTTCGCCACATCATCCACCGTACCAAAACTGCGCAGTATCCTTCCGTATAACGCTTTTTTCACCAATGCGACCTGTTCTTTGGAAAGCCCCTGTTGTTTCAAGCGGGCAATTTCCTGCTGTAATCGGGAAAGCACCTCGTCCGGGTCATTCGACTCCCCTTCAAATAATACGGAAAAGTAACCGCGCCCCGCAAACACCTCGGTGCCGATTTCGCCGCCGCTGACCAGTCCGGTCTCATAAAAACTGCGATACAGCTCGGTACCTTCGCCGCAAATCAACTCGCACAAAGCCGCGCACTCAGTTTCCGCCATCAGCCGCTCCAATCCATCCTGTGGCTGCATCTTATAACCGATACAAAATTGCGGCATCGACACAGGCAGAAACCCTTCCACTCTGTTTTGAACAACCTCCAGCGGCTCGCATACCTGCTCTCTCTGGATGGTAATCGGTTCCTCATAGGACAGCAGTTCGGTCACCGTCCGCCTTACAACCTCCGAATCAAAGCCACCCGCAACCGCCAAAACCATATTATTCAGATTATAAAAAGATTGATAACACCGGTAGAGCAATTCCTTGTTGATCTGCCCAATACTCTCCACCGTACCGGCAACATCAATTTTTACCGGATGTTCCCGATAAAGACCCTTCAGGCACTGAAACAACACCTGCCAGCCTGGATTATCATCGTACATTTTGATTTCCTGCCCGATAATCCCCTGTTCCTTCGCAACCGTTTCATCCGTAAAATAAGGAGATCGCACAAAACTCAGTAAAATCCGAAGCGATTCCTCAAAATGATCGGTACAAGAAAAAAAGTAAGCCGTCCGCTCAAAGGAAGTATAGGCATTGGCCGAGGCGCCTGTCTGTGCAAACAAAGAAAAAGCGTCCCCATCCTCATTTTCAAACAGTTTATGCTCTAAATAATGAGCAATTCCATCCGGCACAGTCTGGTAACTATCATCCAGACTACTTTGAAACGTACGGTCAATCGAACCGTAACGGGTGCCGAACATGGCGCAGCTGCTGGCATACCCCGGCATGGGATATAGTAAAATCGTCAAACCGGTCTCATGCTTCCAGACAGTATACTCCTCACCTAATAGATCGCATTTGATTGTTTGCTCGTTCACTTCGTTTCCTCCCCCGTCAAAAGATAAACTGCATCAAGCGCCGTCGCCCGCGCAGCCTCCACAACCTCATCCTTGCCGATTTCGGATAGCATCGCAAGAACCTCCTCCGGCGACCGCATGAGTTCCGCAGCAATTCGCGTCAGGTACCAGGTTTCCAACGCACCGGCAGAGTCTCCAATCGTTGTAAACCCGTTGCGCATAGCAAGAATGGTGTTTTGTAACCGTTCTTCCTCAAAATGACCCTGACGGATTTCTTCAAGCTGTTTTAAAATTTCAACCTCAGCCTTCTGCGCGTTTTCCTGTTCTACTCCCGAATCAACAACCAAGATTCCTTTCATCTGATCGTAACGCGCCGCGCAATAATAACAAAGGCTTAGTTTTTCCCGAACATTCAAAAACAAATTGGAAATTGCGGTGCCGCCATATAAAAAGCTCATCAACAGCGCAGCCAGTTTTTCCCGTTCTGAATCGGCGTCCACCGAAAAGCCTAAAACCAGCTTTGCCTGAGATACCTCGAAATGATCTGTCTCGCGCCGCAAGGTATGACGCGGCGACAACGGCTCCGTTTTCACCGATACAAGATCGCCTCTTTGAATTCCCTTCAAATTGTTTTGGATTACTTCCCTAGCGCAAGAGGGATCGCCGCTTCCCAAAAACAAAATATGCGTTTGCGCCTGTTTCAAAATCTGAAAATACGCCTGTGTGACCTGTTTGGCGGTAAGCCGTTTTATCGTTTCAACAGAGCCGTATTTATTGCAGCCGTACCCCTTGCCGTCGCACAGGATTTCCGCCGTCCGCGCAACAGCAAACGCCCTTTTATCATTCAATTCGCTCGCCAAAAGCTCAAGCATGCTCTGCTTCTCCACCGCAAGATCTTCCTCCGAAAAGAGACCGTCCTCCAAAACCGGGCGCAGCAACATTCCCATTAACAATTCGGCAGTCTGCACAGTCAGGTCCTCTCCCTCCATCGCAAAGCGGTCATCCAGGCAAGAAACAGCCAAAGTAATCACCTGAGCGTCCCCTGCCTTGCGGACGTCGCCACCCAAATAAGCGCCATACAAACTTTGCAGCTTGCGATTTAGCGCAATCATATCTGGATAATCCTGCGTGCGTTTTCGGAGCAGCGCCGGAATGACAGCATTCTGAGCGGCTGTCTGCGCCTGAAGCGGTGTGAACAGATGTATGGAAATACGGTTAGTTTTAAAACGCTGATCGGTCAGAGAGTGAAAATAGATACCATCAGCCAATTGTTCGGTCTTTAAAGGATTCACAAAAGCCCTTCTTTCCCCAATGAATTCTATTCCTAATATTACCACAATTTCAAAAATTAATTATCACAATATTGTAAAAGAAAAAGAGCGGAATGAATCCGCTCCTCATCATCCAAACCAGATTTCTTCGCTTTCATGACGTACAGGACGTCCCATTAAGCGAGCCGGACTCAGGCGGATATCGGCGCCGCAAAAGAGCACCTGATACAACTGCTCGGTAATCGGCATGGAGACTCCATATTGCTCCGCCAATTCCATTGCCGCCTTCGTTGCCGGGTACCCTTCTACCGTCATTCCAACATCCGCAATAGCCTGTTCAGGAGTTTTTCCCTGACCGATTAAAATTCCGGCACGCCGATTGCGACTGTGCATGCTGGTGCATGTTACAATCAAGTCGCCTATCCCCGAAAGACCGGCAAAGGTTTCGCTTTTTGCTCCTGCCGCGACCCCCAAACGTCCGACCTCGGTAATTCCGCGCGTCATCAGTGCCGCCTTTGTGTTATCACCCAGCGATAATCCATCGCAAATGCCGGCTGCAAGCGCAATGATATTTTTCAAAGCGCCCCCGTATTCTACGCCGATCACATCCGCGTTGACATAAATCCGCAGATTTAACTTGTTAAACAACTCCTGCACCTTCTCCGCCGCAGCAATATCCTTGGAAGCGGCAACGATGGTAGTAGGAATCCCTCTGGCAATCTCCTCTGCATGGGATGGTCCTGACAGCGCGACAACCGAGTGCCCCGGAATTTCTTCTTCAATCACCTGGGAAAGCCTCTTATGCGTTTGCTGCTCAAACCCTTTTGCAACATTGGCAATGATAGCGTCCTTCTTCAACCATTTGGCAAATCGTTTTGCCACCGGGCGCACCCAAACAGAAGAAACAGCAAACAGTACGATATCGCATTCTGAAAACTGATCCTCCCGGTCAGTAATTGTCAATTTAGATACCGGCACTTCGATTCCGGGAAGAAGACGCCGATTCTCTCCATACTCCATGATTTCAGCAAGCTCTGACTCCACGGCAGACCACAAGGTCACCGTATGCCCCATCGCTTCTGTTAAAACAGCTAATGCCGTGCCGAAACCGCCTGCTCCTAACACACCGATCTTTGCCATCACTTTTCCTCACTTTCCAATCCGCGGTTCCTCACCTGAACGCAGTCTCCGAATGTTCTCGCGATGCATGTAAAGCACCAAAGCCATAAAACAACAGGCTGTCACCACCGGGATAGCGATATCCCAAAATTCCGCGCCCGCCAAAAGTTTCCGAAACAGCGTGGCAATCGGATAAGCAATGGTAGCCGCAATGGAGCCCAGTGATACAATGCGAGTACAAACAAAAAACAATAGGAATACCAGCAAAATAATAAGAAACACAATTGGATCGATCATCAAAATAATGCCGGCAGACACCAAAATTCCCTTACCGCCCTTGAAGCCGTAATAAATCGGAAACACGTGCCCCAACAAGGCGCACAAGCCGACCAGCTCATCTCCAAACGGGAAGTCAGGAGTCCCTCCAAGATAGCAAATGAGTAAGCGACCGACTAGAATTGCAAGCATTCCCTTCGAAAAGTCGCCAATCAAGGTAATCACTGCGGGCCATTTCCCAAAGGTGCGCAAAATATTGGTCATCCCCGCATTGCCGCTACCAAATTTCCGGATATCCTTACGATAGCCTACAAAAGAGACAATCAATGCAAAATTAAGGCTCCCCAACAAATAACCTGCAACACATGCAATGAAAACGGATAATATCAGCATCCCTTTTATTCTTCCTTTCCACGCTCTCGTATCATCATGCGAATGGGCGTTCCCGTCAACCCGAACGCCTCCCGAATTTGGTTTTCCAAATACCGTTGATAGGAAAAATGGAATAAATCCTTCCGATTGACGAACAAAACAAATGTAGGAGGATTGGTAGACGGCTGCGTGATATAATAAATTTTAAGTCTTCGCCCTTTATCGGACGGGGGCTGTACCCTTGAGGTGGCATAGCCCAGCAGATCGTTGAGCGCACCTGTAGAAATCCGTCTGGAATTTTGCTCATGCACCAGCCGTATTTTTTCAAACAAGGTCTCCACACGTTGTCCCGTCTTAGCCGAGATAAAGAGATATGGGGCGTACGGCATAAAGCTGAATGCGTTTTGAAGTTGTTTTTCAAACTCCTTGATGGTATGACTATCCTTTTCCACCAAATCCCATTTGTTGATTACAATGATACATCCTTTTCCCTGCTCGTGCGCATAACCTGCAATTTTGGTGTCCTGTTCGGAAACGCCTTCGGTTGCGTCGATCAGTATCAAACATACGCTCGCGCGGTCAACAGCCATATGCGCCCGCAAAACGCTGTATTTTTCAATGGAATCGAGCACTTTGGATTTGCGGCGAATCCCGGCGGTATCAATTAAAACAAAAGATTGATGATCGCGAACAACCTTTGCGTCTACAGCGTCGCGGGTAGTGCCGGCCATTTCCGAAACAATGGTTCGGTCTTCTCCCAAAATCCGGTTAATCAGCGAGGATTTCCCTGCATTTGGCTTCCCCACCACAGCAACATGAATCCCAGATTCATACGAATTTTCACTACAATCTCCAGGCAGCTTTTCCAAAACAGCGTCCAGTAGATCTCCTGTTCCATGCCCGTGTGCAGCAGAAACCGCAATGGGATCACCCAAGCCCAGATGGTAAAATTCATAAAACTCAATCGGCACGTCCCCAACCGCGTCGCACTTGTTGACGCAGAGCACCACCGGCTTCCCGCTT
>CAKRVU010000077.1 GCA_934408835.1 uncultured Oscillospiraceae bacterium
GCTGTCAATGACTTCGGTGGTTCGAATCCACCTTCCCCCACCAAACTCCGCATCGAAAGATGCGGAGTTTTGCTTTTTTCTCGGCGATTTCCGAACTATTTTATGAGTTTTTGCAAAAACGGCATCGGCTCACGCACGACAATTTTCGGGCGTAAGCCGGTGCTATTTTTTGCTTTTCCCGCTTCTTCTGACCGCGCGTCATGGTCAGAGCCGCCCGGCCTGCTGTCTTTCTCTGAGAGACATTGACGCCAACCCTGACGCCAACGTCGATGGGACAAATCGTGCCTGTTTGGACAGGACGGAAAATAAACGCGACACAGGGCATCCCAATAAGAAAGCATTATTGGACAAAGACGAAACTGTATCGCTCTAGCTATGCCCTTTCTTTCATTTTGCTTCGCATCAAACATCTTGGATATTTCCAGAACGCCGATGTCCTTATGCTAAATACGTTTGCGGTTGGTCTTGCTAAGGTGAATATCATGCTCTGGGAACATAATTTCCGTATACATACCCGCTTGCAAATAATCACGGTCAAAACGTGAGATATCCTTGATAATAGCCCACATGACGATGCCTGTCTCAATATCTGCAATTGCTTTCCGAAAACCATGGTGGCTGAATATCAAGGTGTGATAACGCTACTCCCACAAGATCAGTAGGAAGATGTGCAATAGCGAAAAGAAAACCGTAGACCAGCCAGCCAGCAAGCACAGTAAGTGTAGCCACACCTGATATTGGGATCGCTCACCCCCCGTTATTCGATAATTATCGTTTTTTTGTTGCAGATAAGCGCAATATGTGCTATTATGATGCCGAGAATGGACTACTTTTAATATGTAAATTCTTAATTTTATTTTTTCAAATTCAAGTTTTGTTTTATCAAGGAGTACCGTAATGACCATTTCCGAGCAGATAAAGGTTCTATGCGTCCGTTCAAATATTAGCGTATCAGAATTAGCAAGACGTATGGGAACAACCCCTCAAAACTTCAATGCAAAAATGAAACGAGAAAGTTTTACTGTCTCCGATTTGGAGTATTTAGCAGAAACAGTCGGCTGTTCATTTGAACGCAATTTTGTTCTTCCAGATGGCGAGAAAATTTAATAGGAGAATCAAACGGGTATGTTACAGCTAAAGAAAGATCCTCAAAATCGCGATGTCATATCGCTTTTTTCTGGTGCGATGGGCCTCGATATAGGTCTCACAAGAGCCGGACTAAATATCGCTATTGGCCAGGATTTTGATGCAGCGTGTGTCGCAACTATGCGAGCAAATGGCCACAAAGTTTTAAGTGGAGATATAAGAGATATTGATCCGGCCGATTTGTTGGAACAAGTGGGCTTGGCTCCTGGAGAACCGTTTTTAATTTGTGGCGGGCCTCCTTGCCAACCGTTTTCTACTGCTGGAAAACGATTGGGTATCAACGATCCGAGGGGAAGTCTTTTTATGGACTTCATTCGGATGATTGATTACATCCGCCCAAGATTTTTTATCATGGAAAATGTAAAAGGAATTATGTCAGCACCTTTGAAACATGTTCCTATTGCAGATCGGACAAAGGATGATCCAAAACAGAAATTAGGAACCGTTTTGGATATTATCCTGTCTGAGTTTCAGAAACTGGGCTACAAAACGGTGTATGGTGTTTTGGACGCTGTAAATTATGGCGTTCCTCAGTTTAGAGAGCGTTTTGTTTTAATCGGTAGCCGTGATAATGAAGACATTTTTATGCCCATACCAACACACTTCCAGATGCACCAAAATGTCTCTTATCGTTGGAGAACACTGGGTGATACCATACGGGACTTGGAACATGATTGCGGTGAGTGTGCTGCCTTTAGCGAAGAGCGCTTGTCTTATTTGAAACTTGTTCCCGAGGGTGGAAACTGGCGAGACCTTCCCGATAATCTAAAACAATTAGCTATGGGCGGTGCGTATGACTCTGGTGGAGGCAAGGTGGGTTTTTATCGTAGACTTTCTTATAGCCAGCCCTCGCCCACACTGGTAACATCTCCTGTTCAAAAAGCAACAATGATGTGCCATCCCACCCAAAATCGCCCCTTAAGCATACGGGAATATGCAAGAATACAGCAGTTCCCTGATGATTGGATATTCATAGGAACGAGCGCGGAGAAATACCGTCAGATTGGCAACGCAGTTCCGGTAGGATTGGCGGAGGCGTTAGGTAAAGCCGTCCTTTCCGCCGCGGATCAATCCGCTGCAATTCAAACAAAACGATTTAGAGGAACAGATATCCATCAAAAACTTAAATTCGCTTTGGAAATAGGAGGAAGTTGCTATGTCAATAAATAATTCCTACAACGAAGAAGCCATCGTAAAAGCCATTGCCGTTGCGTTAGATAATTTCTATACTAATCTGATTAAAAAAATAGACAGCCTGAATATTAAAGCGGTCATGAAGCGCAAAAATCCATATCTTTTCCGAGCCAAAGCTATGAACGGCGCTGCACAAATTATTGATGCCATTTTGTCTGCCTTCGTTTCTTCTTCCGAGGAAACGATTTTCGGCAATGTGTTTTTTGAACCCATTGCTACTGCCGCAGCACAAGGACAGAAAGCTCTGGCGGAAGGTGTAGATATTATGGTTGAACGTGGTAACACGATTTATGCAATTGCTGTGAAATCGGGAACCAGCGTTTTTAATGCGGATAGCCGAAAGAAGCAGGAACAGAATTTTATGGCTGCGAGCAAATTGGCACAGCAGGCCCAAAAGAGATTTGTTCCCATTGTTGGTTACGGCTACGGAAAGAAAAAAACATCTAACCGGGGATTGCCTAAGTTTTATATAGAGCTTGCCGGGAAAGACTTCTGGGCAGAGTTGACAGGTGATGATGAGTTTTATATTAAGCTGATCCGTTACATGGAAAAGCTACCGGAGAAGTATGTAGACGATTTCGATACCTCTTACCAGAAAGCGTCGAACCGCTTGGTTCGGGAGTTTACACAGCAATTCTGCTTTGAGGACGGAAGTATTGACTGGGAAAAACTTGTTGAGTTTAATTCTGGCAATTAACATTTAGGGGGCAGTGGCAATGAGGGACGCCTTGAAAAATGCGGTACAAAGTGCCATTCTACTTGAGTGCAAGTTGCCACATCAAGAGACTGGTATAGATAAATCATGCCTTTCCTCCCAAAATGACATTTGTTTTAAGCACTCATCCCCTCAAGATGTCGCAAAAGTGATATATAACGGTATCGTTGAATTTGCGGTAAATGAATTTGAAATAGACTACGACAACTTAGAGCGTGAGCAGAGAAAGGCTATTCTCAGTAGAATCCGATATAATCCCGAGGCGGATGATTCAGCGAAATTAAAGTACGGGTTCTATGGAGAAGTGTTACTTGATTTGATTTTACGTGTGTTTTTGAGAACAAGCGTAGTTGCAGCACGAGGCTATTTCTATTCGCCAATTGAAAGCAGTGAACCCAAAGGTTTCGATGCATTTCATCTGATGAATCGTAATGGAAATATTGACTTGTGGTTTGGTGAAGCAAAGTTTTATTTGAGATACAAAGACGCTATAACCCCAGTAATAGAAAAATTGGCAATATCATTATCAGATGGCTATTTGAATCGGAATTTGATTGCAATTATAAATCAACAAGATCACCTTTCGGTAAGCAATGCTTGCTTGGACGCTCTATTAAACGCTTGGCATGAAAATCCTAATGTCAATTTGGCACAGGAAATGCAGATCAGAGGGATTCGTTTGATTTATCCCATTTTCATTGCTTACGAGAAGACAGGGCGAGATACATACCATGAAAGCATAAAAAAGTGCATCGATTATATTGCCGCGGAATATACGCGTATCGGAATTAACATCCCAGCTGCATTTGACTACAGACTGTTTTTTATCTTTCTACCGCTATCAGAAGTCAGACAAATTAAGGAGAGCGTGATTCGATGGATAGACTCACAAGAACCGCTGATATAATTAAGGCGTATTATAGCTATAAAGAAACTGCGGATTCAGCTACATTTGTGAAAAAAGTATGCAGTTTCTTTGATTCCATCAAAAACGAGAATTTGACTGATGCCGATTTGAATTTGCTATTATTTTTGGCAAATGAAGCGGGCATTCCTCAATACTACGATTTGTTAAAGTCAAAATTCACCGACGCTGAGATTTCTGATGAAAATATAAATTCTCTTACGCTAAGTTCCCTGTTTCACGATGTAAGCTTGATTTATAGAGGCTGCAAATTACATCGTTACCAAAAAGCAGTTCTTGATAGTTTTGTGAGAGCCAAACGAAATCGCTATGTTTTAACAGCCCCCACTTCTTTTGGAAAGACTTTCTTGGTTTATGAGATTATCCAAAAATTTCAATACCAAAATGTCATTTTGATATTTCCGGCAATAAGTCTATTGTCCGAAAACTACGCACGGCTTTGCGGCATAGAGGCATTTCGCGACTATGCAATTCATTCCTTAAGCGAAGAAGATATTGATATTGCACAGAAAAATATCTTTATTTTTACTCCCGAACGATTTCTGTCTTTTATGGATTCACATCAAGACCTCCATTTCGATTTTGCTTTTATCGATGAAGTTTATAAAATTGATAATAGCTTTGTAATTGACCAAGAAACATTGGGAGAGAACGAGCGTGATACCGCCTATCGTCTAGCATTAGAATATATCTGCAATCTTGCGGATGATATGCTCTTGGCTGGCCCATATATGGAACTGCCAACGGGAGGAACAACAGCACAAGAGTCTTTCAATAACTTTGCTCAAGATAACGAGTTTGTTTTTTTGCGGTATAATCAATTTGAAATTGTATCAAAAGAATACACAACCATTAAAGGGCGTCAGCAGTATGTCATTGACAGCAATACTATCGAGATAGGTACTGCAAGCAAAAGTAAGAAGATTGCCAACATTATTCGCGCATTAAGTTCACCCACAGAAAATACCATAATATATTGTGGTCGAAGAACTGATACAGAAAAATATGCAAAAGCACTATTAAGCGATCAAGAACTTATTTCCACTTTTCAAGAAAGATGTTCTACGGTAGATGTCCCTGTTTATGAAATCTTTTTGGAACACTTGGAAAATACATTTGGATCTGATTGGATTGTACTAAAAGCGTTAAGAGGGCGGATAGGTATTCACCATAGCCTTATACCAAAATATATTCAAAAAGAGATCATCAATTTGTTCAACTGGGGTGCATTGATTTGCCTATTTTCAACCACCACTATTACCGAGGGCGTAAATACATCAGCTAAAAATATAATTATCACCTCAGGCAAAAAAGGTAGAAAGGATCTTAGACAATTCGATGCCAAAAATATTGCTGGCCGTGCAGGGCGTTTCCAACAACATTACTCCGGAAGAGTTATTGACTTAAATAACGGATTTGAAGATATTGTTAATAGTGAGCCAGAACTATTAGAACATAAGAACTACGATATCCAAACTCCCAAGACAGATGTTGATTATCAAATTACAAAGGATCAATATTTGTCCGCAAGCGACCGTCAGGAGAAAGAATTAATTTATCTGAGGGTTGCAGAATCAGGAATACCGGCGAGTGTATTTAATAGGTTTAGGGTTGTCGGCCCCAAAGACAAGCTACTACTGTACGAAGCCATAGAAGGAATGCCTTGGTGGACTCTTGCAGAAATAAAACAGGTATCAACAAAATTGGCTCAAAGTAATGCCCATCGTTTGTACTGGGATGGTTTTCAGACTATTCTCAATTTGATTCTTCCTATTGTACAAGAGGAAAAACTTAGGCAGCTTATTAACTTGCATACAGGGCCGCAACAGCAGCATTCGATGATAACTGTTCTACTAAGTTCCTATCTTGAGGGTGGATTTATGTCAATGGTCAATTATTATACAACTCGCCAAAATCTTCCTAAAACAAAGGACGAGGCAATCCGGACGGTCGCTGACTTCGTCTATAATGTTTTCAAGTATCACCTGGTAAAATATCTTGGCCTATTTGATGTTTTTTATAGATACCGGGTTTCGATTCTTGAAAAAGTGGATATAGAGAGCGTTTCGGGATTGGGGCTGTTGTTACAGAAGCTTGAATACAACGCACTTTCCCCTAAGGCTCGTAAAGTGAGCGATTTTGGCGTTCCTTTTAAGCTGATCGATTGTTATGACAGCCAAACGGAATATGATAAAGGCCAGTTTGATCCTTACGAGAAACGGGTCGACGAGCAAGTGAGCAGATTGTTCTAATAAGCAAATAAAGCCGACTAATCTATCTAATTGTATATTTGCGTTTCAACTTCCCACACCGTGTTCGCGCCTTGAAAACATTAATTTTCTGACGATACCTCAATGCCTTTTTATTAGATACGCCCACGCCCGACTGCATTTCTTTGCAGCCGGGCGTTGTTCTTCGCGTTTTTCAGCGGGTACTGTCAAGATTTATGCGCAAATTTATTTGCAGGCTCCGGCTGAATGAGGTCAGCCGGCAATGAAGG
>CAKRVU010000078.1 GCA_934408835.1 uncultured Oscillospiraceae bacterium
TTTTAAATATCCCATAAAACTCAAAACACTTATTTTTAACGGTACACTTATCAACATGTGTAGATGGTCTACTATTAAATGATCTCCTATAATTTCTACACCTCTTTATACCCACATGATTGTTTCAATATATCCTTTATATCTGTTTTTAATTGACTATATATCAATTTTCGTTTATATTTAGGGGTGAAAAACAATGTTTTACTTACCACATTCGTTTTGTGTGGGAGAATTGATTTGGTTTTATTCGCCATAAAATTATCCTTCTTTTCATTTTATATAGTGGCTGGACACCTCTATGTATAATGACTTTTTGCTATATGCATATGTCCACTACCGGCATATCAGGTGGTTTATTGGTTCCCATGAACTCATTTTTTCCTTAAGAAAAAACTCATTCATGCGCAACAGACTAAAGTTCATAAATAAAAAAGCATGGATGAGTTCAGAACTTCAAGTAGGTATGCACTTGAAGAAGAAATGCTCCAGTTAGGTACAAGAGACAAGAAAAGGCCATTTAGCAACATCCTGATAAAAATTTTGTAGGAGAATACGACCCGGGAAAAATCCTTGTGGGAAGAACAAAAAGACAGGACGTGCATATAACCTTTGGTTCTAGCCTTGCATCGGATGAACCTAATACAGCAGACTATATTCATAGACGTGTGGTTTATGTGATGAAAGACAAAAATCGCCATTGATGTGTGAACCGGGAAGAAGTCTTGCGTCTTTTAGGGTTTGAGTGCTCACATCCAGAGAAAAAATGTGGTAGATATCATAATCAAAAAATGGCTTTCAAAGCAGTTTCAAGGGAAAAATTCATCGAGATTGCAAAAGTCCATAGGGTCGATATAGGGGAAATCCCCAAAGTTTTAGGAAAGTCTGGTATGGGAACTATTCTACACAAGAGAAAGCCATCCTAGAGGAGCTAGAACTGAATAAATCTACATAAAGAGGAAATAGATAACTTAGCACTCTCCAGAGTATTAGGCTATGGACACAGTAGGGTGGGATAAATTACTAAAGAAAGCCTATCCTGATATATGGGAGCAGCTTGACAACTTCATACAAAATGAAAAAATTAATTGAATTAAGACATATAAAAGTCTTGAAAAGGATACTTTTATAAAAGAAAAAGATGTGGAATTAGCAGAAAGATGAACTAAAAATAGACTTTGAGTATTGTTTTTTGATATCTCACATGAGAAAGGCACTGCCATGGAAAAATTACTGTTACTCGTGTCTTTAATGGCATAGAAACTGTTTTCCGATGTGGAATGAGGACTACCCATTCAGATTAGGGGCTTTATACTGGAACAGTGCCACCACTAAGGTATCTCAAAGACCTCAAAAAGGATCATCTGATTATCGATTCAGAGACCGCTCCTATTATCAGGAAGATTTTCAATCTTGCTTTGGATGAACGGTAGTCTCAATTATATTTTTCGCCGCTTAGGGGAAGAAAAAGTACCGTATTCGTGGCTTTTGTAATACGGTTATGGAGTAAAAGTAAAAGACTTTGAAGGTGGAAGAATGTGTGTGTTTCGACGGTTAAAAGTATCGTAGAAAATTGAGACTATCGTCAGTTAAAAAGTTGATTATCACTTCAAGTTTGGAGTACTTTCAGATAAGTCCTCTAGTGAGTGGCTCATGATTTCCAATTGCCATGAATCACTGATTAGTGAGGAAGAGACTTTCAGACGGTACAAAATACTTTAAGAACTAGAAAACGGTCTAATATAGCTTATACGAAAAGACAGCATCGTATAGCCCATGATGTGCTTTGTGACATATATATTCGAGGAAATCTTTTCCTCATGAAACGGTATAGTGAAAGAAATTACTTCTCATTTTCGTTCAGCACAACAAAAGCAGCTTGACGGAATCAAACGGTAAGCCAAAGTTCCGCAGGAACATAGCCGGTTATACAGAAAAGCTGGGGCTTTTGAAGAAAAAGTTCCAGAATACTGCGGATATTGGCGAATAAATGGTCGAGTGGCTAAAGATTTGTTCAGAAATATAAAAGTATTGACACTTTGATTTGTAAATTACTCCACCGTCTGATTAACTATATCATGTTTCATGAAACGATTAATAGAAGGAAAAAAGTAGTATTTCCCTTGAAATTTACTATGGAATCAAAGCCGAGGTGGCTGATTAAGACCGCCTAAACTTTATACTTCATTTATTAGACATTAACTGCTTCATCCCTGACTTTTAGCATCCTAATTGTCTGAGCCATAGCCTTCCAAGAGATTGATAACACCCCAAATGCCAAGACCTACGTCGAATACGATCACGAAAATCTGCAAAACACCAAGCGTACTATTGAAAAATGTCATATGTTATCAACTCCTTTCGCTCACTTCATTGCATTGCGTCAGACGGTGATTTATACGGACATTCCACATAGCACAGAACTGATGCTTCCAATGTGGGCGGTAAAAGTGACAGGGATTGCAATTCTCACCGTCGACACAGCCTCCGTTTTAGTAAAGGGTTAAAGCCAGGATTATTCTGCATAAGAATTTTAAATGCACGTCTGTTGCCGTCCGTAAAACGCATTGTAATTGCGCCTACTTTCAGATTTGGACAGAAAAAACGCCGTAGACTTTTTTCAAAATCTATGGTGTTGGTGTATGCAAAAAGGGATGTTGCCTTGCAGTAACATCCCTTTTGTCATTTTTGAGTTAACCTGTTTGTCTCCTGCACTTAAAAATGTTGAATTTGTTGTGGGGCACAAATACAAGTCTTTATAATTGCAGTACTTATATGGTGCCGCTGACCGGACTTGAACCGGTACGGATGTTATTCCGAGGGATTTTAAGTCCCTTGTGTCTGCCTATTCCACCACAGCGGCTAAAAGATAAAAAATAGGTTACAGTGCAATATACCATAAAATATCGCATCAACTGGTTTCAGTATACCTCTTTTCAATCTTTTTGTCAATACACTTTAAGAAAATTAATGTGAAATCTTTTTTAAAATAGCGAGTAGTACTGCTTGAACAAAGTGGATAGGACAAAAGAATACCCGAAAAGCAGCTTAGTTTTTCGCTGTTTTAAACGGATAGGGGCTAGGGCGAGCAAAATCGTGCGGGGGTTTGCAGCTATCAGTCGTCAATTTTGACGCCGAATGCCCAAACAGATCGCAGTGTTCTGTTACAACAGTCATCCTGATCATTTTGATTATCTGTAAATACACAAGTTTAATGGCTCTGATTCAGCTCTTTCATAATCCCTAAAAGATGCGATATGGATTTAGAATTTAGTTTTTTCGCTTCTTCAATCAGTTCCTTCAAGATTGTCGGATACAAATTTTCTTCGTCAAAAAATTCCATAGGCGTTACATCCAAATACTCGCAAATGTAGAAAAACGACTGCATGGAGGGAAGCGACTTTTTGTTTTCAATATTATTGATGTAATTATTTGCCTGTCCTAGTGATAATGACATATCGCGCGCAGATACACCTTTTTGCATCCTCAAACTGGCCAAGCGCTCCGGGATAAAATTTTCATACACAACATTCACCTTCTATTCTATAATAGATTGTACTTCACAATCACCCTTTATTCGAAATAATACAGAGATTATTTTCGGTATTTTGCTAAAATAAATCTATTTTTGCGATCGAAATAGAAGTTGAGATGTGTTAATAGATGTGATACGGTTAAAGACAGACCACTAGGATATCGGGGATGATGCTGAGTAATCGTTTGTTTGGCAGATCAATTTGTTGAGTGAGGGAATGTTACTTACATGTATGGAAATGGGGAAGCAGACAACGCCGTATCATGGATGCAAAAAGAAGTGCAGTCAATATTCTGGCGCGTCGTTTTTGACTGCACAAAAACCTGCCATGCAAATTCGCATGGCAGGTTTCAGATATTTGCTTAAAACAGCGTTTTTTCAGAAGCTTAACTGATTCAGGATAAATTTGTATTATTTTTTTCTTGCACTTTGGAAGTACAGTCGTTCATTTGCATCGTCAAAGAAAAGTCCGTCAATATTATTTTGAGTGATAAAGTAACTTTGTTGATAGTAAATAGGTATGAATCCGCCACTGTTTAATAAGAGCGATTCTGCCTGTAAATAGGCATTTGTAACTTCTGAAAGCTGCGTTTGCTTTGAAGCCTGGTTCAAAGCGTTATCATAAGAAGACAATCCACAAGAATATCCACTGGAAGAATTTGTTTCAAATTGCTCTAAGATAGACGCTGGAGAATCTTTGGAGCTGCTGACAGTTATCACTGCGCAGGAATAATCTCCGGACTTTAGACGCTGTTGATATTCATCTTGCGGAAGGATTTCCGTTTTCATATAAACTCCTAAATCCTTCTGCCATGTCTGTAAAATCTTCTGGACAGGAAGAGCGGCTTCCTCCGGTGCCAATAATGTAAGAGAATTCAAATCCGATACATTTTTATTTGCCTTTTTTAGTTGTGCCATTCCTTGTTCTAATAAAGAACGCGCCTGTTCCGGATTATAGGCGGGGGCGAGAGAGTCGCCAGCCTGTTCCCGATAGGGGACGCCGTCAAGTTTGATGGATGGAGGAACGATAGCGGCTGCGGGCAACTGATCTTCTGTTAATGTACTTGCAAAGTCATCACGATTGATGTCCATTGCAAAGGCTTTTCGAATATTATCATTGGAAAAATGTTCTTCTGTCGGATTAAGCAAAATGCCGACCACTGTATTTTGGTAAGCGGTGGTGGGGTATTTTGTTCCCTTTATCATATGGTAATCGTCAGCGCTGAGTGAGATGCTATCAATGTCGCCTTTTTCAAAAGAGGCGATTGCGGCGTCGTTCGAGCGAACCGTTAAATTTGCGCCGGCAGAAACAACAGAGTCGGGGTCGTGATAAAGATCATTTTTTCGGATTCGGACATAATCGTTGTCATTGGCGTTAGACCATTCACTGACATAGAACGGACCGTTGCATAAAAGCGTCTCGCGGGAAAGTCCATACCGTCCGGTGGTTCCCTCAAAGAATTCCTGATTACATGGTTTGGCGGCCGGTTCAGCAAGCAATTCTTCAAATAATGGGTTGGGCGCCGAAAGGGTAAACAACAAGGTGTAATCATCCAGTGCCTGAACGCCGAGTTCAGAGGGAGGTAATTTTCCTTCTTTCACAGCCTGTGCATTTTTGATACAATAGTAATCAGAGGCAGAAGGGGCGTTTGTCTGCGGATCAAACAGGCGCTCAAACGCATATACAAAATCATGGGCTGTCACTTTGGCAGTGATTGCCTGATCTTCAGAAACGGCGTTTCCCGGTGCATAATATTTCCAGGTCACATCAGAGGGTAACACGAATCGGTATTCGGTTCCGTCTTCATTGATTTCACAGCTGCTGGCCGCACCTAGTACTAAATTACCTTGCGCGTCTTTTCGGTACAGACCTTCAAAAATATTGTCAATAATCAAAAGCGCATCCGCTCCATTCGCGGTTTGCGGGTCTAAATTTTTCGGATCCGCTGTTAAGCTATAGCTGAGAATCTTATCAGAACCTTGACTGGAACAGCCGACCATTGTCACAAGAAATGCTCCGCAAAGAAACAGAGCGAGGCATTTCAAAAAAAGACGCTTTTTCATATAGTTGCCCTCAATTCTATTCCAATTTATCACTCCCATTGCTTTTTAAACCACTACTATGGTTAAATATCTATGATTATAGAAATGATGAATGGGATGAAAATGTAATTTGATTCAAGAAAGATTGGGCGCTGCTGTTGGACGAAGCAGCACCATCGTCATTATTTATATTATAACAACTTCCCATAGCAAAGGCAAGATGGTTTACTAATTTGTAAATTTTTTTGACGCATTTGTCAAACACCGGGATTGTTCAAATTTTATGCATTCTGATATTAAAAAACACCTCTTGCCAGCCAACGGAACAGCCGGTAGGGATGTGTTTCTTCTTTTCTGAATAGAAAACTGATTTAAAGGCAGACACTTTGATTTTCTATTGACAATATGCCGTTTGGATTTTTGATGGTAAAGTTCCAGGAGTCGGCGCACATTTCTTCCAATGTCTTTTCTGCTTTCCAACCCAATAAGCGTTCGGATTTGGAGGGATCCGCATAGCACTCTGCAATGTCTCCAGCACGACGAGCTGTAATTCGATATGGGATTGAAACGCCGGAGACATTTTCAAATGCTCTGATTAGATCGAATACCGAATATCCTTTGCCTGTTCCCAGGTTGTAAGCGTCGATTCCTTTGACGGTTCGCACTCTGTCAATTGCTTTTTGATGTCCCTTTGCCAGATCGACCACATGAATATAATCACGCACCCCTGTTCCATCGTGAGTTGGATAATCATCTCC
>CAKRVU010000079.1 GCA_934408835.1 uncultured Oscillospiraceae bacterium
GCACTTCTTGCTGCCAGGGGATCCGGCGACTCCCAGGCCGCTTCTGCGCTGAAGTTCGCGCACCGCGCCGCCGGCGGACGCACGTTCACGACGACCGGACACTCCCTCGGAGCGTCTCTTGCCATCTACGTTGCCGTCAAGTTACGGATGTCCTCCATCTGCTTCAACGGACCGGACATCAGCGCCATCCTGTCCGCAGAAGAATGCGCCTGCATCAGAAGCCACCCCTACGAGTTCAGAAACTACCACAATCCCGGCGACATCATCGGCAACGTCACTCCCGACCGTCTCGCCTGCGCAATCACCGCCCCGGGACAGTGCGCATCCCTTGACATTCTCGCCTGTCACAGCCTGAGAAGCTGGCACTTCAGCGAATCCGGCTCCGTCACATCAGAGGACGGAAGACCCCTTCTCAGCGAAGAAGAACTTTCCTTCTGCCGGAAAATGCAGAGCAAAGACCCGGCCTGCAACACATTTGCCTCGTTCGTTTCCGCCGCTTCCGACAGGGCAGTTGGCGAGGTGCGTGAATCTTCCGACCGGGAGCGCGGACAGCTTGTCACACGATGCATAAACCGTGGAGTCAGCCTGTGTTCCTTTATGAACGAACAGGAAGTGCGGGAATTTCTTCTGGAGGAGCTGGAGTTTTCCGGAACCTCCCACGGAATCCCGCGGCCGTATGAACTTCAGGACCGGATCATCCTCCGTGACCTGGCCGGACAACTCAAGGCTGAGCTGACCCGGTTGGCGGAACAGACCGAATCCCGCATCTCCCGCATCAGAAGAGAGGCGGCGGGGGTGCTGAGGGATGAAGAAGAAAGAAGGAATATACATGAGCAAGGACAAGTGGACCGACATGATCATTGAACTTCAGAGCCTGGCCCAGGCCGGACTCACCTACGGCAGAGACGACTTCGACCTTGAACGCTACGCAAGAATCCGCGACATTGCCGCCAAAATGATGTCAGACATCACCGACATTCCGAAGGAGAAGGTCAAGGACCTCTTCTGCGGCGATTCGGGCTACCAGACGCCGAAGATCGACACCAGGGCGGCGATTTTCAAGGACGGAAGAATCCTTCTCGTGCACGAGAGAAACGGCTCCTGGTCACTTCCCGGCGGCTGGTGCGAGCTTTTTCTTTCCGTCAGTGAGAACACCGTCAAGGAAGTCCGTGAGGAGACCGGTCTTTCCGCCGAAGTCGACAGCGTCATCGCCATTCACGACCGGGAAAGGCATAACACTCCCCATTACGCATACGGTGTCTGCAAGATCTTCACCCTCTGCCACGTCACCGGCGGAAGCTTCGAGAAAAACATCGAGACCACCGGCTTTGACTGGTTTGCAGAAGACGACCTTCCCCCTCTTGCCGTTGCAAAGAACAGCGAAGAGCAGGTACGCATGTGCTTTGAGGCATACAGGGCAGGGGATGAGTGGAAGGTGATTTTTGACTGATGCGCATTGATTTTTTGGCTGCAATGTGTGCTATACTTAGGGGCAAGAACTTGTGTTGTGGAGGGGAAAAGAATGGAAAATGTATTTGTGCCAATTGACGCCCGAACAGACCCACGATACCTCTATGTAAAGAACAATCCTCTGTATAAGGACTTCTTTGAAGGATTCTTTGACTATCAGACCGATTTGTCATTTAAGGCCGGCAAGGTCAATAAGTCAAGCGGGAAGGCACAGTCTTATCGCAACCACCTGATGAAGATAATCGTTTTTTACAAGGAAGTTTACGGATCATATCCAACTAGCTTGGAATCAGAGAAAACAGCTGCAGGAATTGAAGCTTTTTTCAGAATGAATGATTTTGTCAAGCTTAATAGAGAAAAAAATAGTTTCTACAGCGCTACAATTAACGGCTATCTTGATTATCTTGACCAGTTAAAGATTGTTAATGCTGGCGAGATAAAAGAATCCCCATCTGAACGTTACAAGATAAAACTGCTTAAGAAGCCCGTGAGAAAAAGTCCTGTTCAAACGACAATTCTCCAGTACCCACGCAATCCTCATGAAATGCTTGCTGCCAAGCATAGAAGCGGTTGGAAATGTTGCTACGACAGCAGTCATGAAACATTTGTCTCTGAAAATGAGCATAAAAACTTTGTTGAGGGTCATCATTTAATTCCCATGCAGCATCAATGTGACTTTGAGTACACAATTGATTTTGCAGATAACATTATCCCGCTCTGTCCTACTTGCCATCGGCGCATTCATTTTGCCATCAAGCAGGACAGAAACAGGATGCTTGAGAAATTTTACTTTGAACGTATCGATGATATTAAGGTTCATGGAATTGATATTTCGATTGATGAGTTGGAATCGTATTATGTATAAGAAAAGCAGGTTGCGGTGCAACCTGCTTTTTACATTTAGGGGGAGGATCTTAGAGACAAAAGGTGATATATTTAGAGTAAGAAAATTCAGGTGGTGATTTTATGGCGAAAGATATTTTTGTAGTTGGTGCAGCTTTGCTGCAAGATGATAAAGTTTTAGTTTCTAGAAGAAATTCTGATAGAATATTAGGCGATTTATGGGAATTTCCTGGCGGGAAAATTGAACCAAACGAAACACCGCAGCAAGCATTAAAGCGTGAACTTGAAGAAGAGTTCGATGATGAAATTACAGTAGGCCCGCAGGTTACAGACACTTATGCATATGAGTATGAATTTGGTACTGTTCATTTAACTGTATTTTATGCAAAAATGTTAACGCACAATTTTGATTTGATTGCCCATAGCAAAGTAATGTGGAAAAATCCTAGGGAATTGGGTGAACTCACATGGGCTCCTGCTGATATTCCAGCAGCTAAGACTATTGAAAAATCAAATTTGAGAGAAGTGAAATTTGATGATTGATAAAAATACATTAACCGGCAATGATGAGTATAGTGAAGCTGTTTTGAACTCATTTATTGATAAAGATAAATATCGCGCTAATGAAAAATATGCTGCCAAATTAATTGCAAATGATGCAGAAGATACGATGAGAAAGCAAATTAGAATTGAGTTGTCTACTTGCAGCTCTTATACATTTGCAGTGGCTTTTATTACCGATGGTGCTTTGATTTCTCTTAAGGCAATGTTAGTTGATAATGATATTCACGGTCGAATTTTGACTTCAACATATCAAGATTTCAATGATCCTAAGGCTTTTAGAGAATTGCTAAAGTTGCCAAATGTTGAAGTTCGAGTTTATAAACCAACTGGTAGGGGAGGTTTTCATGCTAAGGGATATTTGTTCAAACACAGCAATTATGACGTAGCTATCATTGGCAGTTCAAACTTCACAGAGAGTGCCCTGAGTCAGAATAAAGAATGGAATTTGCGAGTTAGTTCAAAAGAAAATAGTCAATTGACTAAAGACATTGAAAAACAAATTGATGAGCAATGGGATGCTGCGGATGTGTTAACGCCTGAGTGGATTGATAATTATGAAAAGACGTATAAACCACCGTTTAAGGATAGGGAATCTGCTAAAGTCAGCTACGATTTGGTTGCTGAAGCAGGGGAAAGTTATTCAACAATTAAGCCTAACAAGATGCAAGAAAATGCTTTGGAGAAACTTCAAGATATTAGGTTAAATTGTAAACATAAAGCTTTGGTAATATCTGCCACTGGTACAGGTAAGACATACCTTGGAGCTTTTGATGTTAAAAACTATCACCCCAAACGTTTTTTGTTTATTGTTCACCGGGAACAGATTTTAGAAAAATCACGTGAGAGCTTCTATAATATTATTGGTGGATCAAAGAAAGATTATGGTATCTGGTCTGGAAATAAGAAGGAGAAAGATGCTAAATATCTGTTTGCAACGATTCAAACAATTTCTAAGGATGAGAATTTACATGAATTTGATCCATGTGAATTTGACTATATTTTAGTCGATGAAGCTCATCGTGCAGGATCTAGTACATACAAAAAAGTATTGGACTATTTCAAGCCAAATTTCTTATTGGGTATGACGGCAACGCCTGAACGTAATGATGATAACAATATTTATGAATTGTTTGATTATAATGTTGCTTATGAAATCAGGCTGCAGGATGCTTTGGAAGAAGAAATGCTTAGTCCATTTCACTATATAGGTGTTCAAGACTATGAATATAACGGAGAAATTATTGACGAACAAACACCACTGGCTAGATTAGTCAGTGAAGATCGTGTTAAGTATGTTCTTAAGCAGAGTGATTATTATGGATATTCTGGTGATAGACTATATGGTTTGGTTTTTGTAAGTAGAACAGATGAAGCAGAAAAAGTTGCTGAGTTAATGACTAAAGAAGGACATCCTGCACAAGCTTTAACAGGTAAAGATAGTCAAGAAGAAAGATTGGCAGCAATCAATAGGCTTAAGAATGGAGAGCTTGAGTATATTGTAACAGTTGATATTTTTAATGAAGGTATCGATATTCCATTCATTAACCAGGTTGTTATGATGCGCAAGACCCAATCTGCAATTATTTTCATACAGCAACTTGGCCGTGGACTTCGTAAAAATCCCGGAAAAAATTACGTTGTAGTGATTGATTTTATTGGTAATTATAAAAATAACTATTTAATTCCAGTTGCGTTGACTGGCGATAACACTAGGAATAAAGAGCACATCAGAGATACTACATCAAAAGTTGATACGGTTTCTGGAATTTCAAGCATCAATTTTACGAGAGTTGCGAAAGAAATGATTCTTGCTTCTTTGAAACGTGGTGGAAACATCTTTATGAAAGAGATAAAAGATGATTACATTGAGCTTAAGCATCGCTTGGGTAGAATACCATTGATGACTGATTTTCTTGAGAATAATATGGTTGATTCTCAGGCATTGTTAGATACTTTAAAAACTAAAGGAAACTACAATGATTTCTTGAAGAAGGTAAAGGAAGATCAATTCAAAATTAACGAATATGAGAACCAAGTTTTGAATTTTATGTCTAATGAGCTTTCAAACGGTATGCGTAAGCACGAGTTATTATTACTCAGGCAGCTACGATATAATCGTCAAATAACAGACACTGAATTTGATAGTGTTCTCGAGGAAGAAAATTGTTATATTGATGACGATGTTTTAATTTCCGTTGACAGAGTTTTGTCGTTGGAATTTTATCTTCCTAAGAATCAAAAGGATCCAAATAAAGAAAATCAAAAAGATAGATACGGTGGACGAAATCTTGTGTTCCATGTCGATGGAATATATAGAATGGATGAACAATTGAGAAAGCATCTGGATAACAATAAGGACTTTGATAAATTATTTATGGACGTTGTTAAGGCAGGATTATTACGATCTGAAAAGTATGATAGCAACAAACCATTAACAATTGGTGAGCGTTATAGTCGTGCGGATGTTTGTCGGCTTTTGAACTGGGAACGTAAAATAACAGAACAAAACATAGGCGGGTATTTTATTACAGATAGTACATGCCCGATTTATGTAACATATGATAAGGCTGATGATATTTCTGAAACCATTAAGTATGAAGATAGATTCTATGATCCTAATACCATGCATTGTTATAGTAAAGATGGTAGACAGCTTGAGAAAAAGGAAATGAAGAAGATGTTTGCTGGGGTCAATGAAGGAAAACCTAAACTGAAATATTATCTTTTTGTCAAAAAATCAGATGATGAGGGTACTTCTTATATTTGCCTTGGTGAATGCTTCGTTATTCCAGACTCAATGAAACAGGAAAGTCGTTTGATCGATGGCAAAGAAAAGCCAATTGTTTCATATGACGTACGTTTGAAGGAACCTGTGGATCTCACGTTATACTACAGCTTTGTTGGAACCAAAAGAAATTAGTAACAATTATTTTTATTGGTTCTCGAGTTTCACATATGTTGATGCCACGCTCCACTTCATTTCAAATGCATCTTTCTTGACTCACACCTCCATAAGCCTTATTCTGAATGTAACACTTCCGAAATTAGGCGATGATGCGCCGGACTTCGGAGCATTCGTACAGCATAGGAATAGAAGGAGGACACTTACATGAGCATACTGGGAAACATACTCTGGTTTGTCTGCGGCGGACTTTTGAGCGGGCTGGCATGGGTATTGTCAGGCTGTCTGTGGTGCATCACGATCATCGGGATACCGATCGGCCTGCAGTGTTTCAAGTTCGCCAGTCTGGCATTCTTTCCGTTTGGAAAGGAAGTTGTGTACGGCGGCGGTGCGGTCAGCCTGCTTGCCAATATCGTCTGGCTGATTGTGTCGGGAATACCGATGGCAGTCGGCAATGCCGCAATCGGTGTTGTCTGCTGCATCACAATCAT
>CAKRVU010000080.1 GCA_934408835.1 uncultured Oscillospiraceae bacterium
AGCTAGAGAGACTAGTGTTGCGGTAGCAGTAGCTTTATTACTGATATCTGTATAACGAATTTGCAACATAGCTCGTTCCCCCTTCATGGAATACAAATTTCGACAGTGCGGAAGAATATTCCGACACACAATGTAAAATATACCAACATCATAGCACAAAAATTGGATGATGTCAAGAAAAAAGACTTCTATTAAAAAGGTATGAATTGTTAGAAAAGTGATTGGAAAGCCAGGAAACGCACAGGTGGAAAATGTGTAGTGAGGCTCTTTTGAAAAAACAAAGCAACGCAGGCATCATTTGAGTAAAAAGCGGAGTGGTGCAGAGATGTGCGTCGAATCTGTCTCAATTTTGGGGTAGCAGAGGGATTACACGGAAGGCGTCCATGCAGTTGAGCGATTATTTTGTTTGGTTTTGTATCATAAAGCATATTTGCGCATATAGATAAACATGACAGAATGCTTTTCAGATGATCTGCAACGGCATTGTTCAAATAATATGTGAGGTGTTTAACTTGAAAATTCAAATCGATGATCGCTGCATCATGCTCGGTAATTATATTGTAGAACATAAATCGACAGTACGTGCGGCAGCTAGGGAGTTTGGCATTTCCAAAAGTACCGTACATACAGATGTTGGGTGTTGGAATGGTCAAAGGCGTTTTAAGATTGCGGGAATGGGTACGACCGAACCACACAACAGAAATAGGTTAACCGGCGAAATAGTCTATCAGACCATGTTCTTTTAAGGAATAATAGTCCAGATTTTTTCCTACAATGATATGATCTTCCAATAAAATACCAATTTCAGCAAGCGTATTTTTCAAAGACTGGGTTAAATAACGGTCATCGCGAGATGGAGTAGCCATACCGAGGGGATGGTTGTGCGACAATAAAATCCGATGACTCTGATGCTTCATGGCAAATTGAACAATCATTGAATTGATAACAGGAACCTGATTGAAGTCGCCTTCATCGAGAATTTTCCACGCGGTAATGTGATTTTCATCGTCTAGTGCCGCGATTAGCAATATTTCAACGGTACGTCCGATGTATTTGGGAACGAGGAACTGGGAGCGCTTTTCGGTGGTGTCATAAACCGCGCCCGGCTGCAGCTTGGAATCCATATATCGCTGGAACAGCTGTGGAATCAGTTTGATTAAGGTTGCGGTATGTTTACTAATTCCTTTAATCTTACACAATTCTTCATAAGGAGCGTCAAAGACGCTATGAAGAGCGCCGAACTCGTTGAGCAGCTCGTGCGCAAGCGCATTGGTATCCTTGATTGGTATGGTATAAAAGAGGAGCAATTCAAGTACGTTATGAGTTTCAAACGAGTCCAGACCTTCCCTTAAAAATCGGTTTTTTGTCCGAATTCGATGATATTTGTGGAGATCGGAAGCAGAAGATTTTTTAGGGGATTTGGTTTGATTAGACGATGACATGTCAAACATCCTTTCTTATGGAACGATGATTGAGACGGCGGTTTCCTGATTAGGGGAGTGGCTGCAAAGGACGCCAATCATCAAATTTATCTTTATTATACCTCATTTTGACATTATTTTCCAGACTGTTTTTAAAATTTTTTCAGGAATTTGTATGATGTTAATTTTGAATAAGCGGCAATCTCAGCTGCATATAGTGGGATAACAGATAAAAAGGAGGGGAAAAGATTGCAACCGAAAAGGACAAGCATGGAGGTTGTTTTTCACAATCCCAATCAGGAGCGGGATATGGTGCAGTTCCTTCTGTTTCGGATTGCAGAGGATCTAATCGGTCGTTTGGAGAAGACAACTGCATGGACGAGGGAAGGGGAAGAAATTGAAGATTGCAGCTTACTGTCGGGTATCGACGGACAAGACAGATCAAATCAATAGTCTTCAGGCGCAAATCCGATTTTTTTCGGAGTTTACGGAAAAAGAAGGACATGAACTGGTGGGGATCTACGCCGATGAGGGAATTTCCGGAACCAGAATGAAGAACCGCCGTGAGTTCCTTCGATTGCTTTCCGACGCGAAAGACGGATTGTTTGAAATGGTGGTTGTAAAGGATATTTCGCGTTTTGCAAGGAACACGGTGGATTTTTTGCAGAGCGTTCGCGAATTAAAAACGATGGGAGTTGAAACGGTTTTTTTGACGGCGAATATGTCGGCGTTAGGAAATTCGGAGTTTGTTCTCACCATTTTCGGGGCGCTTGCGCAGGAAGAAAGCGCAAACACCTCTAAACGCGTCAAGTTCGGAAAGCAGATCAATGCTCAAAAAGGGCGGGTTCCCAATTTGATATATGGATACGAAAAAACAGCGGGCGATTATTTCCATTTGGAAATCAATCAGGCGGAAGCGGACGTGATTCGAAGGATTTTTTCTCGTTATACGCAAGAGGGGTTGGGGTGCACCAGAATAGCCAATTGGTTAAATCAGGCGGGATTCCGAACCAAAAGGGGCTACTTATGGTCACAGAATGCGGTTTCGCGTATTTTGCAAAACCCGATTTATCAGGGGGATGTGGTGAATGGGAAGGAAGAAGTGGCAGATTTTTTAACTGGACGGAGAGTGCGAAAAAAGGAGCAGGACTGGGTAGTTGTCCGGCGACCGGAGCTTGCAATTGTTTCCGATGAGGTGTTTGCATCAGCGCAACAAATTTTCCAGTCCAGGAGATCTCAAAAAGGATCGCCGCCAAAGTGCAGGCAGCTGAGTTCCTCTCTTTATCGCAACCTGATTCGCTGTCAATTGTGCGGGTATCCGTATCGCAGAGTGATACGCAGATACCAAAATACCTATATTCGGTGGATTTGCAGCGGTCATAACGGGAAAGGAAACGATTTTTGCGGGAATAAGTTTGCTGTTGACGAAGGAGAATTGACGGAAGAAATCAAACGATATCTATTTTCTTTGTTTCATTCTCAGAGGGAATGGGTAGAACGGGAATGGACGCGCGCACTCCATCGGGGGCGAAGGAAACATGGAGACGAACAAAACAGGCGCAGACTAGAAGAAACTGCATATCGCTTGCGACAGAAAAAAGCGAGGTACCTTTCTTTATATGGCGATGAGCTGCTCACACGCGAAGAACTGGAGCCGCTGCTGGCGGCCCTTGAGGACAAGCTTGACGAGATATCCCGTCTGCAAAAGGAAGAGGGAGCCGCTGAGCAAACGGAGGGGGGCTGCAATGCCGAACAATGGTCGGAAGAAGAAATCCTGCAGGATTGGTTTGAAGGGATTACCCGGGCGCGATTTGCAGAAATTGTTGATAGGATTGAGGTTGCCGAGTCTGGAACAGTGGAAGTGTATTTCAGACTACTGCAAAAAAACGTTCCGACTCGTAACGTCGGTACATAAAGACGTCAGTACACGCTTGGAGCGGGTGAATCCGCAGTTATATCAGCAGGTAAAGCAGGTTTTGGAGATCAACAAGCAAGAACGGCATATCCGCGGGGGAATTGCCACCCGCAAAAAATATCGCGGCGAGTAAAAATCTCTTGACAAATATCAAAAAAACAATTATATTACAATTAAAGTATTGTTTGGAAATCAATGGATTTGATGTAAAAGCGAAAGAGGAAGAATGATATGTTGACATTAGACCAAATTTACAAATCTGCTCATTTATTAAAAGGCGTTGCAGTAGTCACCGATTTGATGAAAGCGCCTAGGCTCTCTGATGATTTTGATATGTATCTGAAAATGGAAAACCTGCAGGTGACAGGTTCGTTTAAGGTTCGGGGTGCCTACTGCAAACTGTCGCAACTGACGGAGGCGGAAAAAAAGAGAGGTATTATAGCCTGCTCTGCTGGGAATCATGCACAAGGCGTTGCTTTGTCGGCGCAGCGGGCGGGAATTTCTGCAATGATCTGTCTGCCGGATGGGGCGCCGATTTCCAAAATCGAGGCAACCCGCCGCTATGGCGCGGAAATTGTTCGGGTTGATGGCGTTTATGATGACGCATATCACCGGGCGATCACCCTTCAAAAACAAACGGGGCGTACTTTTATCCATCCGTTTGACGATCTCGATGTGATAGCGGGGCAAGGGACGGTCGGACTGGAGATTATGGAACAGCTTCCGGAAGTCGACGCAATCCTTGTACCTGTTGGCGGCGGCGGTCTGATTTCAGGCGTTGCTTTCGCTGTCAAATCGCTTTGTCCTCGAGTGAAGGTATACGGCGTCCAGGCGGCTGGGGCGCCCTCGATGTATCAGTCGGTTCACCATCAGAAAATTGAAGAGCTTCGCGCGGTTGCAACCATCGCGGACGGTATTGCTGTAAAACGACCGGGAGAGCATACCTATGAGCTCTGTAATCAGTATGTGGATGATATTGTGACGGTTACGGACGATGAAATTTCAACTGCTATTTTGACCCTTTTGGAAGAACAGAAGGTGATTACAGAGGGCGCGGGCGCAGCTTCGGTGGCCGCGGCGATGTTTGGGAAATTGCCGTTGCAGGGGAAAAAGGTCGTTTCCATTCTGTCCGGCGGAAATATTGACGTCAGTATCTTATCGCGAATTATCACGCGCGGATTAATCAAATCTGGACGTACCACAAAACTGACCATTTCCATTTTAGATCAGCCGGGAGAATTGCAGCGCGTTTGCAAGATTATTTCGGATTATAATGCCAATGTCATCTCTATTTATCACAATCGAGCGGAAAAGGATTTGAAGTTGAACACCTGCTTTTTGGAGGTCGTTATCGAGACAAGAGATCACTCTCATATTGCCATCATTGAGCGGGCTCTGAAAGATTCGGGATATGAAATCATCCGAGATTAAACGGATTGCGCTCTTGAAGAAGCAAACCGTCCTGTCTGTTTTCGGGACAGATGGGGGGCGCGTTTCTTTGACAGGCGGTATTTTCCCGACTTCTTGATGAGGCATTTGTTACGATAGAATTCAATAAAACAGGAATGATAAAACAAACAAAGCAACGGAGGATATTGTCTCCGTTGCTTTTGTTATCATTATCATGAGCGTTCATGAAGAGGGGAGGAGCAGGTATGACCACAAACGAACGGCTCTGTAAACTGGAAGATTTGCGGAATAAGGATGTAATTAATTTAAAAAATGGTGCGCGGATTGGGAGCGTCGACGATGTTGTTATCAATATTGAATGCGCTACAGTCGTGTCTTTAGTGATTTACGGACGCCGGAAATGCTTTGGGCTTCTGGGGCGGGAGAGCGATGTCATTATTTCGTGGAAGGATATCAGCGTTATCGGGGAGGACACGGTTTTAGTATGCCTGGAGGGAGGGAATCCTCCTTCTTGCGGATGCAAAAAGAAAGGACGTTTTTTGGCGTCCTTGTTTGAATGATATCATCCATTTGATTGAGATGAGTCTGGTTGTAATCTATCATGCTGTTTGCGGAGTTTATGGATTGATATCAGGCAAAAGCGGTTGCTTCGGGTTCTTGACCGCGATCACGCAGGATTTTCTCGATACTGGCTATTTTGACACAGACGCAAAAAACCTGCATGGCTTGTTCCAGTTCTCCGATGGGGGGATAGGTAGGCGCAATTCGGATGTTCCGATTGAGCGGGTCGATTCCATAGGGATAGGTGGCGCCGACTTTGGTTAAAACAACGCCAGCTTGCTTGCAAAGCTCTCCGATTCGTTTCCCGCATCCGGGTAAGGCGTCGAACGAAATAAAATAACCGCCCCTAGGCTCAGTCCAGTTGCCAATTCCGCAGGGAGTAATTTGCCGATTGAGATACTCGATGACGAGATCGAATTTTGGCTTAATGATTTTTGCGTGCGCCTCCATATGACGCTGCAGTTTTCCCTCTGAGCCGAAAAATTTGCAATGCCGAAGTTGATTGATTTTATCATGCCCGATGGTTTGAATCGACATGATAGATAAAATATACTTGATATTTTTGGGAGTTGTTGCCAAGGCTGAAATGCCGCCGCCGGGGAAGGATATTTTAGAGGTTGAGGTGAATTCTAATACCATATCTTCGCTGTGATATGTTTGGCAAGCATCAAAAATATTGAGCAGCCGGTCATGGGATTCTGCTAGGTGATGGACAACATAGGCGTTGTCCCAGAAAATCTGAAAATCCTTTGCGGCGGGCTTTAACGCGGCAAAGGCGCGGACAACCTCGTCCGAATAGGTGATTCCTGTGGGATTCGAGTATTTTGGTACGCACCAGATTCCTTTGACGAGGGGATCTTGTTCTACTAAATTCCGAATTTGATTCATATTGGGACCGTCTTTGTTCATGGAAATCTGGATCATTTCAATTCCAAACAGCTCGCAGATGGCAAAGTGACGG